>JAEOUN010000028.1 GCA_016839245.1 Candidatus Thorarchaeota archaeon | reverse complement strand
GTGTCATAACCGGATACCTATCCGAATATGATGTTATCATGAAGATTATTCCTACTATTCTTGTTTTGATGGTGGCATTTGTCTGTTGTCTATGTATTGAAAGACCAACGATTGCAGAGAGGAAACGAAAAGAACGGTTTGGAATTTAAGTCAAGAAATGAGAGCTCTTTCTATTTGATAGAAATTCAACCAATCTCTGCATCGATGCCTTTCGTGAAAGTCATTGCAGATCTTGTGAAGACTACTACACGGTTGTCAGCTCTAGATAAAAGTCAGAACGAGATTCTTATTCTCCCAATGCTTGAACAAATTGTTGTCCGAACTCTTGAGCTTTTGGAGGTTCAGCTGCATTGAGAGGTCCCTCATAACCATCGACCAGTGATGTAAGGTCATGAGAGAAGAATTTTGCGCCTGAGGTTTTCTTTGAAAGCAAATCTCGTATCTGATGTGCAGCTTTCCCTCTGTGCCCGGGTATCTGATACGTATCAAAGGCAGCTACCATTTTTCCATCAAGACCTTTCTTTGCAGCTCTCTTTACAGCACTCTTGATACCACTTGTTGCCCTGAAAACGTGGATAGGTGCACCAAAGAGAACACCATCATATTTTGCTAGGTCGTGGCTTTCGACTGACCTGATATTGATTATATCACACTCAGCAATTCCCGTTGCTTTTATACCAATGCCAATCTCCTTTGCAAGTTGTTCAGTGTTCCCGAATTTTGAATCAAATATGATTAGAATATGTTTCATTATTTATCCCACACAAATTATTTTCTAGATATTAACAAATTCTAATATAATTTCGTAAATTACAAGAATGCGTCTAGAGTTTCTATAAAGCGTTGAAGGTTTTCAGGGGTGTTGAGAAAGACCACGCGAAGATACTTGTCACCAATGAACGGATCATGAGCGCTTGCTGGTGTCACCAAGATATTATGATCTCTAAAGAGTCTAAAGCAAGTATCCCAATCATTCCATGGCGTTTTTACTAATTGATATGTTGCACCTTTTGCTTGAATACTGGTCAGATTATCGGATTCATCGATAGCCTGAACTAGACAATCACGACGTTCACGAATCGCATCAAACTGCTTCTGTCTATAAGCGGAATCCTCACGAATTAATTGGAGAGCAAAAAGCTGTGAGATTGGATTCAAACCAAATCCTAGTGAAGTCACTTGCTTGATCTCTTGGAAGATAGAGGTTGCTTTTTCTGCTGGATCACGGAAAATCAAAAATCCTACTCGAAGTTCAGGAGCTCTCCAGACTTTACTAAAGCCATGCATGTAAATCACAGGAATGTCTTTTGATACCTGCAAGAGAGAAGTGAAGGGCACATAGCTCATCTCGTCATAGACCTCATCTGTAATGAGAATCTGATCAAATTCGCCAGCAAGGTCAACAAGATTCTTCCAATCTGATAGACTATGAATATGTCCTGTAGGATTCGATGGACTTACAAGAAACAAAAATCCAGGCTGACCTCTGCGTTCCAATTCTCTTCTCAGAAGGTCAAAGTCTATGCCCCAATCAAGGTCAGGCGTACAACGGATATACCACATGTTAGTTGTGCGTCTGAAGTACTCATAAGCAGGAGAATAGAAAGGAGTCTCAATCCCTATGGATTTTCCTGCTAATGCAACAGCGAGAACACCAAAAGCGCCGCCACATCCATTTGTGAGGACAATATCGGAATCATCTACTGAAACACCTACGAACCTCTTTGTTCTTTTAGAAATCCCAGAGATCAACTCAAGGTTTACAGAGGGATATCCGTTTTCTAATCCTTGGATATCAACAGCTTCCAGCAGGGCTGGGTCTGGTCTAAAGCCAAAACGCGGCGGATCACACATGGAGAGTTCAATTATGTCTGGAGATGCCCGTGCAGGTCCTGTCAATTGCATAAGACGCTCGCTGTACCCTAAATCCATCGTAGTACCTCAGATAGAGGACCAATACAACAGGTCTTATCCTTTCTGTTAACCAAGTAATGTACTAGTTGAATTTGATACAGTGAAAAAGACATCAAGACTGCCCATTTTCCACCAGATCTCCTGTAGATATTGATTAAATCCTCGAGTCACTTTCTCCCTCTTGAAAACATCACCACTTGTACAATCATACTCCTTCGTAATGCATTTGATGCATAGAGAGCAGTCAGTTTTGACTATGATGGATTCTGTGGAGTTAATGGAATGTAGGTAGGTAAGAGCTTGAAGAATAGCCATTAGTTTCATCTGGATATCTGTAGTTCCCTTTTCCTCTCCCGAATCTGAGTACACGAACTCCCCCTGAGTCTTTCCACTATAATACTCAATGAGATATGACCATTGTCCAACCTCATTAACACAAGAGCCACGAGTATATACCTCTAAGGACATGTTATCATTATTACTGATAGTGAAGATAAAGATAAACATTGGAAAATTTATCTCGAACTTTAAATTCAGAGATTCTGTCGGTTGGAGGAAAAATAGTGTGTTGTCCCCAGTCATGAAGAGGACAACATAAGAAGTTTATGAAAAATGATGGAACTAGTCCTTGATTGCACCCGTTATTGCTTTTAGGGTCTCATCTGAGATTGTAGTCATATTATGAACACTGGAAGCATGTTCTGAGATCTTTTTCATTAACTCATCATGAGTGTTTGCTTTTGCTTCAAATCCACATGACATTCCTATATCTTTACATTTGAATGATAACATAATGATTCATTAATTAACTATTGTGAATTGTGTTATTAAATGATACGATATGCCAGTAAACAATTAAACCATTTTTGAATAAATTTTCAATCATATTTAATTCAGTAATCGAACTCCATAGATGGCACAATGGATAAAAGCTGGACGTGATTTGTATACGGTCAAGAAATGACTGAGAACACAACGAGTCCAAGTATGGTACTTTATCTTTACCCATGGATCATGATTCTGATAGCAAGCCCTATTGGAATTATCCCATGGCGTACTGTAGGGATAGACGAACCACTATGGGTACCACTTCTGCATGGAGGGATTTTATTTGTCTTATTCATCAGTACACTTGTCCATACTCCATTGAAGCCCTATCGTAGATTTGCAGCGATTATCAATATCCTATTTTTCATGGGATATGGCGGTGGGTGGACATTTGGATTAATTCCCTATATACGATCAACTGCAGCCTGGACCACTTGGGAAGCAACAGGTCCAACAGCTCTCTACGAAGTGTCTTTGCATGGTCTTCGACTCATGCCTGCACTTGTCATATTGGTGTTTTTCTTCGTGAGTGGTAGAGAGAGAGGTGATTTCTTTCTGAAGAGAGGAGAGCCAAGAGCATTATTCGAACCTTCAAAGATACTCACCACCAAGACACCAACATCATGGCTCAAGATGGCACTAATCTTTTCAGTTGTTTTTGTTGCTGTTGTTACTATAATTCTATTTGGTCAAGCTAACCTCAGTACTCTTACAATTGATTGGTTCTTGGTTCCTATTGCAGTTCTTGTTGCGGCTATGAATGGATTCAATGAGGAGTTTTCACTACGTGCCTCACTTCTTGGAGAACTTAATCCAGAGATGGGCAAATCAGATTCGTTGATTGCCACAGCAACCTATTTTGGCTTAGGACATTATTTTGGTGTACCGAGTGGAATTCTAGGAGTTATTCTATCGGCGTTCTTAGGGTGGTTTTTAGGGAAGAGTATGTTGGAAACCAAAGGTCTCTTTGTGGCATGGCTGGTGCATTTCCTGACCGACATCCCGATCTTCTTGTTCTTCATCGCGATAAGTTTCTAGTAGCCACCTGATTGATCAAGTCAACTCAAAGAATAGTGGTCCGTATTCGTTCTCTAACAACGTGCCCTGAAAGAATTGTTGTTCTTGGTCTTCTCGTAACTATCTTCGTCTTCGATAGATAATGGTTCCTCCAATCAAAATGACTGCACCAACTACAGAAGTTGTGATGACTAGGTCTAGAAGAAATGACCCGGTATCTTCAAGATCAGGGGCATAAGATATTTGCTCAAATGCAGCATGAGCTAAAATGGTAGCATTTGCATAGTCCTTGGTCATGAATGCTTCATTTGCTTGGTCCAGTAGGTCTTCTGCAGCGGTTACATTGTTCAACCTCTTCGTTTCACTCAAGGATTCAATTGCCAACGTCGCTTTGTCAATCCAATGCGTGGCAAAAGATTCAGGTGTGAAGATTTCATCAGAGTGATCATCATCAGTAAGCCCGTTTCTTATTGCATCAAGGTAACTCGTTCCATATTCAACACATGGTTCAATACAAGTTCCTTCCTGAAAATCATTCCACGACTGGAGATACAAGATATAGAGAGGAGAGTCAATATACTGATGCATTGTACGAACAGCAGTTTCATAGAGCGATAGATTTCTCTCCACTATTATCAGCTTTTCATTAAGCCAAGTTGCACTCGGGATTTTTGAATTATTGAAACCGGGGGAGAAACTTGGCACGAAGGATAGATTCGAAGCAGAAAAAGTGGAATAGAACTCTGCAGAGGTCAAATTGTCCCAATAGAACATCTCAGAGTATTGGCAATTCATGTCATCCCATCCATTATCTGCCCACAGAAAGACCATCCCACCTGGTTTATAGCAACCATCAAAAATCCCCTGACATGCAGTGACAAGATAGGAAGAATCACCAGGCCAAGTGAGATCAGCTAATAGATAGACATTAGTATCAAGTTGCTCACGGAATTCTATCCGTATTGCGTTAATGACATCGACTAATGCAGGATCTGAAATGTCATTTGACCAGCTAGGAATATCCCAAGGTAATAGAATGTACATGATTGGTATGCCATCTTTACGTAGAAGATTGTCACGCCAAAGAAAATCATCAAAATAAGAATCAAAATCATCAAGTACTCGCTCAGTCAAGTTAATCGATGGTGTACCAACCTTGTCCCAAAATGCCTGAGAAAGAAGATAGGTGATTGTAAAATTCATTTTCGAGGTATATACCGATTCTGAGAGGGATCTATTGATTGCCAGATATGGTTCGGAGTCAGTATCGTAAATACCACAGTCAAAGACAAAAGTATTGATTCCAGCACACGTTGCCCAATAGATTTGCCAATCATACTGGTATGCATTCCCAGACTTGTAATCCTGCAATAGAGGAATAAAGCTTGCATTTTCGGGAATCTTACCATGCTTATTGTATGCATCATAAAACGCAACATTCCATTCGGTCATGTAAGTTGAACTTACTGGATGATCTACAAGCGGAGAGATTGGCTCTGGAACGGGATAGAATGCATTAGAATTCTGCAATCCTGAAGATAATGTACAACCTCCAGAGGACAGCATCAAGATGAAGAATATAACAATAAACAGCCGTTTCAAGAAATCCCCTCATCTCATTTTGCAAAACCTAAATAATAATCTGGTGATTTTAAGAGGTGAATCGCAAAGATACACTCCATTCACAAGCTATATGAAACAAAATTTTGGTGGTGTACTGATAGTGCAATTGAAGGGTCTTGATAAACTACATGAGAAACTGCCAGCTTATCCAGGAAAACGACTTGCAACACTACCGTTTAGAGGGATTATATCTGCAATTTTTGGATATGCCTTTCTAATTATTTTGAGTACTATTTCTCGCGTGTATAGCGAGATTGTAATCCTCGTCTTAATCGAACCTTTTCTTCCCCTTGTTGGTAGTCTCTTTATTGCCGGACTTGCACTTTGGTTGATCTGGGGGCTCTGGAATAAGCGAGATCATATGAAAGATGTCTATGGTGATCTTGCCTACCAAAAGATGATTCCTAGAGGAGTATATGGGGTATTCTTGGTTCCGCCACTTGTTTTTCTAGCTTTTACATCAATCAGGTCACTTCCTCCCAGACCTCCAATAGATAACCTCACAATTCAATGGTCACAGTCACTTCTCCCAATGATTGGCATATCTTCTGAGATTGATATCTGGATTCGATTGATCTTCTCAGGAATCTTTCTTATATTAGGAACCCTAACCGTACGTAGTGCACTCCTTACATTTGGTCTGGACTATATGACAGTGGTCTACCTCTATTTTCCTGAAGAGTCTGAAATTCAAGACCACGAAATCTATTCCGTAGTCAGACACCCTGCATATCTAGCTGGAGTCTTGTTAGGCGTAGCAGGATTGTTCTTCAGACTCTCAGTCTACTCAATATTCCTAGGTCTCTTAGTTTATCTTGTATTTAGACTCCAGATATGGAAGGAAGAGAAGGAGTTACTTGATAGGTTTGGAGAGGGATACAGCGAATACAAGAAGAAAGTTCCAGCTCTTCTTGTTAGACCTAGCAAAATTGGATCATTCTTTAAATTTGTGAGAATGAAGTGAAAGAAGTTATACACAAGACATGATTCAAGAAATAGAAGCGTTCGATTAAACAGCTGTAGTGAAATTTTTCTAATGGATTGTCGCCAAAATCTTCAAAACTATTGGATGCATTGTTAATGAATTTACAAAGACTTGCTTAATCTACTCGATATTCGTTGGAATTGCAATGATTTACCTATGGGTGATGCTCTTATCAACAAACCAAGTCCCTGAACTTGGGACTGAACCCTATCGCATCATGGCACACATTCTTGCTGAGGTATCGACAGCGATCCTATTACTTGTGAGTGGATATGGTTTAATGAAAAATAGGAGCTGGAGCTTGAAGATGTTTATTTTTGCTCAGGGCTCTCTGTTCTACTCACTAATTGCAAGTCCAGGTTATTACTTACAGACAGGTGTTATACCAATGGTAATCATGTTTCTAGGTCTATTAGTGATAACATTGGTCTTTCTTG
>JAEOUN010000027.1 GCA_016839245.1 Candidatus Thorarchaeota archaeon | reverse complement strand
AATAGAAACAAATCGAACCCAGCGGGACCCAGCGGATACGACTGGACCAGATTCGGTTGTCTGGGTAGCATCTTCATTACTATAAGCTCCATCTGGAGCAAGCATGACAATACGCATTCCATCGGTCCAATCAAGAACACGTGTTTCGTTGTATTCGTATGCGAGAATCATCGATCCTTGGATTTCAGCCCAACTTGTATTTGGATAGATATTGGAATACCTGAATTCTTGGATATATCCATCAAATGATTTTACAACCAAAGTATCATTGATAGACATTCCACCTACCAATTCAATTAATGTTGAGAGTAGCACACCAACATAGACACCTTGACCCCCCCAATTGTTGAGTTGATTTTCGAAAGAGGAGAATCCTTCAATGGATGGTAATTCGAGAAGGTCTTCAAGAGAGAGAGTTGCATCTTCAGTGATACCTCTGATGACAATATTATCGCGAGGAATAGAAGGAGCATTAAGCAGAACCGGTTCAATTGAGAAACCAGAATCATCAACTGTGACATTCATATAATGATAGATACCTCCTTCGTCTTCATCAGCATAGAGACTGGCACCTGCGCCACCTGTGATTACATACCTTACTCCGTTTATTACACTATCATTATACATGTGAATGTGCCCTGTGAAGACTACATCCACATTCTGTTCCTCGAAAAGAGTCATGAGACGGGAGCTAGTTGTTGTATTAGTCATGCCATGATCTCGATTTGGTCGTGGATCAAATGGAGGAATATGTGTGAAGACAAATTTGTATTCCGATTCTGAATTAGATAGATCTTGCTCAAGCCAAGCAAATTCATTTTCTGAAACATCTCCTGAGGAGGTATTGAAGACAGAGAAATGAGCTGGTCCAAGATTAAAGGAATAGGTTGAAGATTCAAAATACTCCAGATAGTATGCACCGCCTCCATTTTTAATATCATGATTACCAATCGTTGTATATACTGGTACTTTTGACTCGTCTAAAATACTCTTTACTTCTTGAAACTGGCTATCATATCCAAGAGAAGTGAGGTCTCCGCAATGGAAAAGAAAGTCAGGCCCAAGTATGTTTGCAGTGGTAATGATTTGTTCTAAACCACCTTGGTATCCTTGTGAGTCTCCAAATACATAGAAGTTCAGAGATGAATCATCTTGCGTTGTCTCTAAATACAAAACAACGGAGAAAATACTCACAATAAGGATAATTGTGATAAAAAACGCAAGCGCAACTCTCTGTCGTTCCATAGTCTATTATTTTCTCCTACTGACTTCATACGATATGCATGAGTGTTTATTTCGAAATAGAATGAACAATAATATGAACCTTAGGGAACAACTGTTTTTGGAACAATGAATTCAATTCTCAGGCAGCCCCTCTGTCCTAATTCGCTCTGCAAGTTCTTTGAGATGTGCATCCTTGCGCCAGATTGAAGTCTGTTTGAGTGTATCAGCTATTGTCGTGATAAACATAGATTCGATAGTAGTATCTCTTTCTTGCCCAATTAGTGTCAAGTAGGTATCTAATAGATGCCAAGATAGAGTCCTTTTTCTTGGATCAAATATTGGATTGGTATCCAGTAAGCTTGCACAGATACCGCCAATATCAATCATCCAGTGTCCAGGGTGAGACTCTTCAAAATCAACACCATATATTCTCTCATGATAGTAGATGAAATTACGAAGACGAGGGTCTGCTTTCACTTGTCTATGCAGTGTATGATATTTGTGATACCACTCAGCAAGTTTTTCCACAAGTTCTGAATCAAAGGTACGGTTTATCCTATCGACAATAACTTCACCGGGTACAAAATTCATGAGAATAACATTATCACGGGCATCAAGAACCTCAGGAACAGATAAACCATGAGTGTAACTTGTAGATAGAATGGATAACTCGTTTTCGTACTTTCCTTCAATGAACATCTTTGCAACCACATCAATCTCTCTAGATTCTTGAGAAATCATCTTCAAATGAACAACAGAATTCTTCTTGCTTCTAAGGCGAGCTATTGATTCTATAATCACATCTTCACCATATCTATCCAAGAGAATTTCTTCGAGAGTGTGAATCCGTTGGGGAGGCAAAGATTTGCCGTCAATACCTGTTGGGATTTCAATAAACCACTTAGTGAGATTCATAGCAATCTTGTATTTGTATGATAGTCGCTATTAGCCTACCGCCACGACCAATCAGGTTTTAACATCTCAATACAATGATAAAATGTGAGAACCCATGACTGGCAGAATATGTAACGTTGAGAGAAACAAGCAGCAATGCACTTGTACATATCCAGGTTGTTCAAGACAAGGATATTGTTGTGATTGCTTACAGTATCACTGGAAACATCGAGAACTGCCAGGATGTCTGTTTCCGCCAGAGGCAGAGAAATCCTATGATAGATCTCTTGAGAATTTCATCGAAGTCTGGAGTAAAAAATTAGGGAAAAAATAGAGGAGAGAGGTATGAAACAGTCATATCTTGGACTGTTTATAATGGCTAATAGTAGCATAGTTTGGTCATTATCTACCTCAGCTCTGTTTAATTATATAACGCAAATACTGCATCCAGACCAAGCCTTTGGAGAGCCAATATGGATCATAGATCCAGTAGGTTTTCTGATTATTTCGGTGCCCTTAGGAATTACGTTCTTTGTTGGGCTT
>JAEOUN010000124.1 GCA_016839245.1 Candidatus Thorarchaeota archaeon | reverse complement strand
GAGTATTTCCAGCTGCAAACTATGATATTCCTGTGACGGGAGATTGGGATGCGGAGGAAATAGAAATTGCTGCTAATGCCCTCGATATACATATGAAAAAACTACCTCCTGATTGCACAATAGTAGCACATGTTTCAGGAGGATATCTTGACATCGTTAAGGTTGCTGAAGACAGAGTCTCCCAGAGTATTATTTACACAACACCGGACTCTTCTCCAACAAGTAGGGACTCTCTTCACGCTCTTCATGAAACACTCACTGACCTTAAAGAAGTGTTGAACCTTAGTCCGTCAGCTCCACGAACCCTGGAAGAGATTGTCAGAGCAACGGCTGATTTCCAATTTGGCTCTGGAGCAGGTGAGGTATTAATCCCAGAAAACGCAAAGATTGGCGGAAAACCATATAGACAGATAATCTGTCGTGTCGAGAAAGAACAAGTGTGCTCTTTTATTGCTGATGCAGGAATACTGTCTCTTACCCTCTCTGGCGGACAAAGACTAGCCTCATTTGGCCAATATTGGGTAAGACTTGATGCTTCTACTGTTAAAGGCGGTTCAATCTTTGCAGTGGGTGTGAGTGAGGCGGATTACTCCATACGTCCTGGTGATGAAGTCATTGTTCTAAATGAACAAGATGTTGTTATTGGTGTTGGTCGTAGTGAGATGTCTGGTCGAGAGATGTGCGAACTAGATCGTGGCAGAGCCGTTTCAATTCGTCATAAGCTGGGGGGTGATTAAATGGTGGAAATACCTGATCAGATTCAAATTGCCATTAAAGAAGCAACTCTCAGAGCTAGAGGTAAATCAATCTCTAAGAGAAGGGTGAGAAATCCCCAACAGCCATCTGCAGCTTGGGTTGCCCCTGCTCGTATTGGAGAAGAGGTAGGGTCCGCTCTGTCTATTGTTTTATCTACTATCGGATGCGCTCACGCAAGAAGTGATGAAGGTGGTTGTACAATGTGTAGCTATCTTCTCGACGGTACCAATAGAAATCCTACAAGCAATGAGTTACTTCAACAGTTTAAGGCGGCTCTTGTTAAGATTCAGAAAAAAGATGCACCTCTCTCAATCAAAATATACACAAGCGGTAGCTTTCTCGATCCTGATGAAATTCCCATAGAAGCTCGAGATGCTATTCTTCATGAGATTGCCTCCGATATACGTGTGAGGGAAGTAGTTCTCGAATCCCGTCCCGAGTATGTGTTAGAATCAGTAACAGAGCATATTCGTGATATTCTTGGAGATCGTATTGTCGAGATTGGAATGGGTCTCGAAAGCAGCAGCGATCTTATACGAACAATCTGTATTAACAAAAACTTCGACCTAGATGCTTTCAAACATGCCATCAATATAGCGAAGAAATCCAGAATTGGTATCAGAGCTTATGTCTTATTGAAACCGCCATTCTTAACCGAACGCGATGCTTTGCTTGATGCTCAAAGAACTATGTCTGATGCTATTGCTGCTGGCGTGACGACCCTTTCCTTTAATCCTGTTAATGTGCAGTCTAATACTCTCGTTGAATACTTATGGAAACAGGGCAAGTACCGTCCTCCTTGGTTGTGGAGTGTTGTTGAGGTTCTCAAGTATGCAAAAAGTGCATCTGGAAACTCAGTCAAAATTGTTTGTGATCCAGTCGCAGCTGGAAAACCGCGTGGGACGCATAATTGTGGTGAATGTGACGCAAGGATTGTTGAGGCAATTCGAAAATTTTCAGTTGATCAAAATCCCACGGTTTTTCAAGACCTGATGTGTGATTGTAAGCAGCTCTGGACACATACACTTGAACATGAGGATGTTTCATTCGTCGTACATACGTAAATGAATCAAAAAAGTCATAAACTAAGTGCAAGGCGAATCTTTTGTTTCTGAAAAATGGAGCGATGAATAATGAATAAGTATATGACTCGTGTACAAGTTTGGTTTTATAGTGAGGGTGCATCTCCATCACAAGTTGTAAGGAAATTGCTTGAACTTGGTTTTCAACCAGTAAAAGGAGCCTATGATTTTGTCTATGTACATAGTGATGAAGATATGTCTGATGCTGACTTAGGATCTGCAATTCTTGAAATTTCTGATGCACTTCATAAGACGCTCACAGGATTCAGAGTACTATATACTCTCGATACACACCTGGCTGATGAAGAAGCTGATATACTCCCATTAGAGGATATTGATGCTGAATTAGAAGCAACACGAAAGGAAATTGAGAGTTTGGAAAAAGAGTAAGTAAAATATGAGAAGTAGGCAACGGCACTGAAGTCGTTGCCCATTTTTCTAGACTATGAGGATTAGAGAGAGGTCACTTCTGGCTCACGGCGTTCGTATTCACCTTCACCTCTAACAGTGACTCTCATCTTCTTTTGGTCGCCGGGATTCATCCGCGCCCAGCTCCAAACCATTGTTGATCCATCAGTCACCTTATTTACTGTGGGTTGATCATCCTCAGGATCTGTTGAAACATATTCGAATTCTGATGGAATCCAGTCGGTCATCTTGATGTTCTCTGCTATAACCTCTCCACTGTTTGATACGACAAGTACAACGACATATTCCCCAGCATTAGCACCCTTATTGATTGCTTTCTTAGTGGAGATAGCACGTTTCTTGTAGATAATCCCTAATTTGTGTCCGTCTTCAGGACTTGCTATCTCCGCTGGGATACCAGCTGGAAATATATTTGCCATGCATCGAATTGGAGATGGATATTCCTTCTCAGGTCTATTTCTCCACGCCATTACAGCATAATTGATCTTCACACTCTCTCCTGGAAGAAGTTCGCCTACTGAATCCTTGAGGTTATCTATTTTGAAGATCATCTTGTGAGGTTTTTCAGGATCTTGATCCTCTGGATCAATTGAAAATTCATATGGTCCTGTGTATTTATTGCCCTTGACCCATACTGTAACATGTTCACTTGTAGGGGGCATCACATCATCTGGAATATTGTCTTCTATGTTGATTTCATTGAGCTTTGCAGTTCCACTATTTGTCACTTCAATAGTGACCTCTACAGGAGTCTTATCAAAACTGTTTACAGCTGGAGGATCAAAGGTCTTTGTGTAATCAATTTTATAGATTGGAATTGTCTGAGGTGATTTTTCAATGGTTCCGAGAACCCGCTTTTTGATTACTTTGGTCGGAGTATACAGGATTTCTTG
>JAEOUN010000123.1 GCA_016839245.1 Candidatus Thorarchaeota archaeon | reverse complement strand
GACTGCGAAAATGATGAGAGCACTTATTCCCCCGGTATAGACAGCAATCTGCATCCCTGCAACAAACGGTGCTTCAAGAAGTAAAAAGAAACCTGAAACAAAGGCAGCCATGAATCCGAAGAAGAAAGCAGCATAGACGATATCTTTGTGCTCTAAGGCAAGATACGCTAAGAAAATGACTACACAGGCAAGTGCAATAAATTCCACCTGTTCAAACCATATCTCAAACTGCAACATAATTAGTGACCTCCTTCTTCTTTATCTTTCTCAATTTGAACTGCTTTTGCCTCTCGATAAAGTGTCAGGGTTTCTTCTCCGCTTAGAAATGTTTCAGGAAGAAGTTTCATAGCATATCCCAATCCTCCAAGGAGAATCAAGACGAATAAGAGAACCTGCCAGACAATAGCCGCATCCAATCTAAATGAGGAAGCAGACAATAACCAGAGAAATGCACCTAATACATCAACAACAAGGAAGAGAATAGTATAGACTAGATAGTTGTAGGGATATGCAATTCGTGCAGGACCAATTGGTTCTTCACCACACTCGTAACTGGAGGTCTTTTCACTGTTTTGTAAGACATGTGGTCGAAGAATCCATGAGCCTATAAGCATGCCAACTACGAGTACAATAGCTAAAGCAGCCCAAACGAGTACAGGAATAAAATCGATGAATAGTCTCATCGCGTTCTCTAAACCTCCAAGATAGGGATTTTGCCCGTGAAGCTGATAAATACAGCCTGCATAACAAGGATGTATGTAGTGTTGAATTTGGATATTAATGTTCAATGTCATGATGTCGAGCTGCACTTGTCGAGCTTAGCAAGTCAAGACCATAATGGATGTTAAAAACCATTCGCCTTTAATCCTACTCTCAAAGAAGTTATAAGCTAGACTTCAGTTCTTGAGTGATTAAGCAAATCGTAGAGAGAGGTTGGTAAAGATATCATTTATTCGTGGAACATTCTTTTATTATCTTGTCCTTCTCATTGGGATGGGATTACTTGGTTCCTATTTCTGGATCATTCTTACTGCGGCTATCGTGGATGCGATGATAAAGGTAACCTTCTTCTTGACAGGCTTTTTCCTCGTGTTGTCAACCTTTGCTCTTGCTGGTGCGAAAAGAAGAGGACCAAGAGTAATTTTCACCGCAATCTCAGGACTCACTGGTGGCATTCATGGATATCTTGATATCGTATCCTTTCGGGAAGGTTTCTGGGGTGCTCTGATGTTTTCATGGCTAGCGTTTGGGCTATTGCTATCTTTTGCAGCACTTGCATGGCTACCTGAGACTGATTAAGTCTATTCAATTTTTGATTCGGATTCTGCAGTCGTAGACTGAGCAGTTTCAGCTGCAATTGGTTCTTGCTCTGACTTTACCTTCATAGTACCATAATGTAACGAGCTTACATCCAAGATTCCTGGAGTTGTACTTTGTTCTAGAGTCTGCATGTTTGAAAGACCACCTGCGACAAGAATAGAACTACCTATCCCCCAACCTGAGAAGAAGATTAAATTCCCAAGAATATTCGTGTTTTGTGAAACAAGACTTGAGATTATTACGAAAAACAATGCAGAAATCACCGATGGGCCCAACATCCACATCTTCGCCTTACCACGTGGTGGCCTAAGATAGCCTGCAAAAAGAAGAATCATCAATGGCGGAAATATGAGGAGGAGCATCATGTAAAAGAAATTCTCTATGGCAAAGAAAGCCGCGGCAGCGGAAGAACTCGTCCAAATCATATAGCCAAAATTTGCATAATATGCGCCTAACAGTAATAGACCCACCCAAATCAGACAATATGGATCGCTATCCTCTCGCAATGTCAATTATTGAATCAACCCCATTGCATCTTGATTTTCATAGCGGCGTTGCCAGTGAGTTGTTCCTGCTCGAATTTTATTCTGAAGTATTAGATGGGCTCTGACAAAATCTGATGGTTTGGGAGGACAGCCAGGGATATAGACATCTACTGGAACAATTTTCTCTGCAGGTATCATCAATGAATATCCATCATAAAACATCCCACCAGACGCTGCACACTGACCATACGATATGACAAACTTGGGTTCAGGCATCTGTTCATAGATTCTTCGAAGTCGTGGTGCCATCTTTTTCGTGAGAGATCCCGAAATCCAGAGAACATCAGTCTGCCGAGGACCAAAGAGTGGAAGCATGCCAAATCGCTCAATATCCCAGCGTGATGCCACTGCTGCTGCTCCATCGACCATGCAGCACCCAAGACCATACTGTATGGGCCATGGACTAAGAGAACGTCCCCATCGTAGCAACCACTTAAGCGGGGGAACATTTTGAAGCCATTTTAGGAGAATCGGCGCAATTCTACCAAAACCATTTCGTAGCATATCGAAACCTAGCCACATGAAATACTTGCCAATCCGAAGCATGAAAGGCAACCAATAAGCAAATATCTTCCCTGGATTAGATACCTCTTTTTTATCCCATTTTGATTTCGCAGCTCGAATCCGAGCAAGTCGTTCCTTACCAAAGTAAATTGATGAATAATTGGCAAACCAGATTCCTGTCGAGTGAGGATGACCACCATGACGCTGGGCAATCTTGAAGATGACAAAACTCTGCGACCATGAGAGCATATAGAACGCGCGCCTCTCGTCTTCCAAAAAGTAGCCCATCATGGTTACAGCATTTTTGGAATTGACATAGCCATCTATTCCAGCTTTTGCCGAAGCTTGCTCAAATTGAAAATCATCAAAGATGGCACCCAAATTCTCAAGGGGAGCAAATGCCTGTCCGACTACAAGCGTAGGTCCAGCTTTTTTGATTCGCATTGGATAATAGCGTTCGTGCCATTCATGTTCTCCAACATGGTCATCATAATTCGTACCCTTGTAGTCTTCAGTAATTCGACGAACGACCTCAGCTCCAGCCTCGATTTCCTCATCATCACCCTCGTATACAACCATAATTGTGCAATGATGGACAGGATAAGGAAACTTCCAATCCTCTTCCCAGATTGCCTTTTTTAGGTCTGTATATTTTGACTCCTCAAACTTGATTGTATATGGTAAAGGACCTTCTTCGAGTATTTTCTCAATTGCCATATTCATAAGATAATTCTCAGGAAAGCTTGAAACAAATGCCTTGATCTTTGTTAGAGGTTTAATCTTCAATGTTACCTTGGTGATGATTCCCAAAATTCCCTCAGTATCACAGAATAAGTCAACATCACTTGTTTTTACTATTTTTTCATTAGGTAGGACAACCTCAAACTCAACGCAGTTCTTATTGATGGTCCCGTATTTTAGACTTCCAATGCCATCGCCGCCTTGAGCCGCCCATCCACCGATTGTTGCAGACAGACCCGATGAAGGATAGCAACATAAGTCAAGACCCACTTGATTGAGTTCATTCTGAAGATTCGCCCAGCTGATTCCAGGTTCAACAACAGCAGTCAAGTGCTCTTTGTCAATCGAGAGGATCTTATCCATGCGGCGCATATCTACTACAATTCCTCCCTTTCTTGGAAGTGCTCCTCCATATCCAGAGGTCCCAGCGCCACGAGGAACCAAGGGTATTTTCTCAGCATTTGCAAATTTGAAAAGGTTTCGAATCTCCTCAGCTGAGGTTGGTTGTACTGCAGCATCAGCCTTAAGATTCATTAACCAACCCACTTGTTTTGGTAGAGACCCAACATCTGTGGAATAGAGATAGAGCTCATGTTTTGCAGTGATTACTCGCTCTCCGAAGATGTTTTTGAGATGTTCAATCTGTTTCTGCTTAAGTCCCATGAAATATCTCTCCGGGTCTTGACCAGTGGAGGATTGTATAGAGCCCGGAGTGTCTAGTTACATAAAAACCTAGCGAGCCACTGAATTATACAGGAAGGTTTTAAGGTGACTAAGTAACGGTGTTATTAATTGGACAGTGCTTTCTTGTAATCCAATTCACGGACCGGAGATACAGCCTATGGAATTCCCTGCACTGAAGAAATATGGACTTGAAGAGTATCCCTTTATTTGTGCTCAGTGTAGCTATTGTCAAATTGGACACGGTGCGTGTCCGACATACAAAGTAAAACGAGTTGACAGTTACTCTGGAAGAGGGAAAATGCTTCTTGCCCGAGGTCTCTTACAAGGTAGAATCAGCACAACAGATGGATTAGAGGGTTTAAGGGACGCAATCTTTGGCTGCACGCTCTGTGGTGGATGTGAAGAGATTTGTCAGACAGACATACCCTTTGTTAAGATTTATCAAATCCTTCGCGGGGAATTCATGAAACGAGGTATGTGGCCGGAGGCAATGAATTTCGCAAAAGACACTCTTCTCAAAGCATGCAACATTCAAGGTCAATCACAGATGGATAGAATTGAAGGATGGTCATATTGGACACCTAACGAAGATGAATTGCTTGATAAACAAGGGAAACCAGCTGAGATTGCATTCTTCTTCGGCTGTGGATCATCTTATAGAGGAGTTTCAATTCAAGCAACCATCGCAACGACACTCATAATGGATAAAGTAGGAGAAGATTATACAGTACTTGGTGAAGAGGAGTATTGTTGCGGAGCACCTCTTATTATGACTGGAGATTTTGAGGGAGCACGGACGTTAGCTGAACACAATATTGAGAAATACAAAGAACTTGGAGTAAAGAGAATCATTACAAATTGCCCTGGCTGTTATAAGATGTGGGCTCACGAGTATAAGGAATTCTTGGATATCGATCACGGATTTGAAGTTGTATATGGATATACATACCTGAGAGATCTCATAAAACAAGGCAAAATCAAATTTACAAAGCCCCTTGATATAATACTCACTTATCATGATGGATGTGATGCTGGACGTAACTCAGGATTCTATGATGAACCTCGAGATATCATTGCAGCCTTGCCAGGTGTAGGATTTGAGGAATTATCTCATAATAAGGAGAACTGCTATTGTTGTGGGAGTGGTGGTGTTCTAAGAGCGTTTGATAACGAGTTTGCTGCGGATATCGGCAAATTGAAGGCACAAGATATCGAGCGAACAAAGGCCGATGTCGTGGCTTCTGGATGCCCATCTTGTGTAGAGTACATGAAGGATCAATTACCACAAGTAGGGTGCAATAAAATTGTCAAAGATTTGGCTGTCTTAGTGGCTGAAGCAATGGGACTCACTTGGGACGGTCTTGGAGAGATTTATGAATAGATCTATGCGACAGAGAAACACCCTGTTTTAGTCGAAAAGCAACTGCTTTAAGGTATATTTCAAATGGGAAATCTAAATTCATCTGAAGCTTAATTGGTGATTCTATCCATGCATGATCGGCGTACTAGAAGTGATGTCTTGGAAAACGCTTCAGATGATGATGAGAATATGTCTCTTCAAACTCCAAGGACAAAGATTGACTTTCTTGCTGTTAAGGAATTAAACAAGCGCCTAGCAATCATTGACGAGGAGATAATCAGGGTCTTCGAGTCAGAGAGAGGAGAACCAAAGGTGCTCTATGATACCGCAGTACACCTTCTTCAAGCAGGAGGAAAACATGTCAGATCACTTCTTACTGCGTTAAGCTGTGAGGCAGTCGGTGGCAGTTTTAACGAAGCACTTCCCTTTGCAGTTGCAACAGAGTTCGTTCAGACAGCAAGTCTAATCCATGATGATGTTATTGATGATGATGCTATTCGTAGAGGAGTGGAGAGCGTTCATCGTAAATACGGAACACGAATCGCCATCATTGCTGGAGACCTTCTTGTAGCCAGAGCAGTCAAACTTGTGAGTGAACACGCTTCACCTGAACTGCTGAGTATAGTTGCTTCATCGGGTGTTCAAATGTGTGAAGGAGAAGCCTCTGATTTCCTCATGTATGTCACATCCACTAACCATTTCACGAGTGAGAGTTACTTTGATGTTGTCCGTAGAAAGACTGTAGCATTCATGAGAGCCGCTGCAAAAGTAGGTGCAATTCTCGGTAAGGCATCAGATGAGCAGCAGAATACTCTTGATGTATTTGGTGAACTAATGGGGTATGCATTTCAGATCAGAGATGATATTCTGGATATAATAGCTAGTGAGAGTTCAACAGGAAAATCAGTCCGCTCAGACCTTAAAGGAAACAAGATTAACTATGTACTTGTTCATGCATTGGAGTCTAACTCTAAAGACGAGGTGGCGAGATGCATTGAAACATTGCAGCATGGTGACATTGATTTTGCTCTAGAGTTGATAAAGAGGTCTAAATCAATAGAACATGCCACTAACCTTGCAAATGAATACACAACAAAGGCAAAAGAAACAATCAAAAACAAGGGTTTCTTAAATGAAGACCTTCTCTTTGCATTAGCTGATCACGCATCAGATAGAAACTTCTAAGTCCGGCTTTTTGATTTTGCATACTTTGATTCATCAACACGACCTAGCTTTTCAAGGATATCACCTAGAAGCGACCAACCATCCTTATACTCTGGTTCTTCATCTACAACACGCCTCACTTCTCTCTCTGCTTCATCGTATCGTTCCTGCGCAAAATGAGTCTGAGCTAGAAGAAAACATGTCGTTAGATCTTCAGGATAAAGCCTTAGAGCTTCTGCATATGCTTTTTCTGCGTCAGTCCACATCCTCCGTTCATAGAAACAATATCCAAGATCCTGCCAAGTAAAAGAATTCTCAGGATCGAGGTCTATTGCTCTTCTATATGCAACCTGAGCTTCATTCAGTTTTTTCTGCCGACTTAACACACGACCATATTTAATCCAAGTCTGTTGATCATCAGGTCCCTTTTCTGTCGCTTTACGAAAAGCCACTTCAGCATCATGCCACCTTAGGAGATTCTCGTATACAAGTCCAAGATCACACAATAACTCGGCATTGTCTGGATTCCGTTCTAAGGCTTCAAGTAGAAGAGGTTCTGCCTCCTCGAATCGGCCTTGAAAAATAAGTTCCATACCTTTGTAGTATGAAGGATCGATGTCAGTCATATGCTCACAACTTGAAAAGACGGATTTAAGTTATGCATGACTCAAGTCAGCTGATTAGCGAATTGAAGACACGAACAAAAGTCTTTGATACGAACTCTACAGGCAAAGGAAGACGACAACGGATAAGAGGCTCCAAGAATTGGCGTCCTGCAAGACACATACAGATATTTGTCAATGAATCAGATGTCATGATACCGTCAGCAATTCTAAGAATAGAGAGTGCTGCATCAAGTTCACGTCCAAATTCATTTCTCCAAATCTGCTCATAGACTGATAGAGCAGTTCCTTTCTCAAAATGAGATGCAGTGACATGACCCGCGATGTATCCTCCTCCAAGCGCCTGTGGTATGCCACCTCCGTTTGATGCCATCACATGCCCTGCAGCATCTCCTACAAGTAAGACATTATCTGAACATGTATGAGTAACAGGTCCAGCCATCGGTATCAATGCACTCACACGAGAGAGAATCTTTGCATGTTTTAGCATTGGAGATGCAATCTTGCTTTTTGCAATGAAATTCTTCATGTAAGTGGTTAGAGAAACATCAGGATCTGCTAGTGACCTTCTAAGTCCAAAACCAACATTTGATGTCGAGTCGCCTTTGGGAATTATCCAAAAATATCCTCCTGGAGCAATATTCCTTCCAAAAAACATCAGAACCATATCTTCATCACATTCAACACCGCGCATAACATAATTCAATGAAAGGCTGAAGTCCTTCTCAGGATTATGATAGAGGTTCCCAAGTGATTTTGAAATAATTGAGTTTGGTCCATCAGCTCCAATAACGATTTGAGCATTGATATCTTCAATACCCGATTCTGTCTTGATGGTAAGTATATTGTTTGGAGAACGATTTTTCACGATAGATAAAAGTCGCAATTTGCAGCCTGCATCAACAGCAGTGTTAACTAGTGAAACATCAAATTTAGCCCTGTCAATAATATTCGTCATAAAATCAAACTTGACGGCATGACCATTAGGTGAAATTAAAGCAGTTTGAGAAGTCTTGTTTGTTACATACTTCATTGGCACATCTACTAATTTTGGCATATATTTCGATCGGGG
>JAEOUN010000122.1 GCA_016839245.1 Candidatus Thorarchaeota archaeon | reverse complement strand
TTGAGAGAGCCAAAGAGATATTGCAGGAGCAAATCGAGAATAGACATACATATTTTCTAGACATTAAGGCGATGGCTCAAACACCATATGCAATTTTAGTAAAAGAGGTCATAGAAGCCAGAACGAAGGAACTTGTGGACCTAAAGAGTAATCCCTCTCGAATAGAAGTCCTTGGGACCGTCTATGGCTTCAAGATACTCATGTTTGATGGATCACATGCCAATAGTTATTCGACTTCTCAACAGGTAGGGTATAGATATTGGCCACGACGAACATGGCTTGATGAAAAGATCAGTGATTCAGCCGCTGCTGCAATCAAGAAGCTCACCAGAGAGTTTGCAGAGGAAGTAGATATGGATACTGCATATCGAACACTTGGAAGTAGTCAAATCTTCAGGAAACGATGCACAGCAGCAGCAGCAGAGATTCTTGAAAATGCGATACGTCTCTCATTGTATAAGGTTCCAGGAAATCGCAGTTCTGCTGCCAATGCTCTCGGCAATACGGCGGATTCACGGGCACTTCCATTTCTCCATCATCGCCTTGGAATAGAACAGAGTAGACAGGTTGTGATACGTATTGTAGATGCATTGGGAAAAATAGGTCATGTGAATTCTTTGAATTTGTTAGCGGATCGACTTGGAACATCACGACATGGTCTATCAAAAGATCAAGATGCAATTATTACTGCTATTGGAAGAATATACTCTTTGCAGTCGAAAGAAATACTTCGTGATCTTATGAACAAGAGTGAGAGCTCTGTCAGAGGAGCAGCAATACGAGCAATAGGAACACAACATCCAGAAGGTCTTGTCGAACTTATTGCACCATTTCTCAATGATAAGAGTCGACCTGTAGTAAGAGCGTCAGTTCTAGCTCTTACTGAACTCGAGCAGAAAGGAAAAGATGTTATTAAGAGAAATCTCTCCACAATCCTGAACCGAATTGGGAATGACAAACCATCAAATAGAGCTATAATCAGAGTCTTGGAAATTCCCACGATTAGTCAGAAAAGGGTGGTCCAAGAATTCTTTGCTAAGAAAATCTATAATCTTCGAAAAGATTTGGAAAACTGGAAACGACGCACAAATGCATCATCATATTCATGGTGGTACAGAAGAAGAGAGCAAAGAGCACAACGAAATTTGTATGATGTTGTAAATACTGTAAATCGATATCTGGAACCACCATTCCAGCAGGAATTATTGAATTCAGTCGAAGCGGCTTTGAAACTCATTGGAGACCCAAATATGATTTCTAGAACACTTGGCAATAGTAAACTATTCAGAGCTATTGTTGAAAGGGACCAAAACTCAAACATGAACCCAACATTTGAACAGACATATTTTGTATGAATATTATTGAGAAGAAAATATTGAAATTAATTCATCATTCATGCGGACAACTGTGAAAAGATACTGGATGAAGTATTCTCAATAAGGATTTGATGAAAATGGTAAAAATTAGTCCATTTGTAAAACTGCTTCGAGGTGAATATGAACTCACAGTCATCTTACTACTCACACGACTTAAAGGAAGAGCTCGAGCAGATGAAATTATCAAGAAAGGTCTTGAAACCAAAACGTTGCCAGCCTTGAATGGTGCAAGAGTAGCTAGTACTCGTAAATTCCTTCTAGATAATGAATTAATTGAGGTTCAAAAAGAGGGTAACGAAGTCATTCATATTCTTACAAACAGAGGACAGAAGCTCGGGAAACTTCTCAATTCAATCTCAGATTTCATTGTGAAAGATCTCAAGTGGGAACGTTAGAAAACTACTACAGAAGAAATGAAAACGTATCAAGTGAAGTAGCATCCACAAGGGAAATCAATGATTGAATTGATGTTTTAGTATTAGCACACGATTCATTTTCTTAGAAAATAATGATCCATTCTGAAACGCAAAGACAAGGTATATGATGAAAATCTGGATTCTATTTTAACATAGGAGATAGACTATTACATGGAGCTGCATTCAAAATCCGTGCATGAATTTCAGGAGAAAATCATGGACTGGTGGAGTAAAAATGCACGGACCCTACCATGGAGAGAAAAACCTAGCCCATATCAGGTACTTGTTTCCGAGATAATGCTGCAACAGACACAAGTAAACAGAGTGATTCCAAAATATTACGAGTTCTTACAGGAATTTCCAACAATTGAAGATCTTGCGTCTGCTGAAACAAAACATCTTCTCACTGTCTGGAGCGGACTCGGGTATAATCGTAGAGCAATCTGGCTTCGCGAGGCAGCAAGCGAGATTGTGAAGCAGGGCGAGTTTCCAAGAGAGGTAAGGGATCTAAGGAAATTAAGAGGGATTGGGGACTATACCTCCCGATCGATTCTGGTGTTTGCATTCAACAAGGATATAGCTGCAGTGGATACAAACATACGTCGAGTCTTCATAGCATCAGGTTTTGCAAAGGAGAATACAAGTACTATGGAGATTCAATCTATTGCTGAGAGACTTCTTCTAAAAGGCAGGTCTAGTGATTGGCATAACGCCTTAATGGATTATGGCGCCCAGGTACTTACCTCTAATATCACTGGGATATCTCCTCTCTCAAAACAATCGTCATTTAGAGGTTCAAGTCGCGAGATTCGTGGAAGAATCATTAGAATTCTAACCAAGAAGAACAAAATGACGTTGAATCAGTTGATTATAGGTCTTGAAGTCGATTGTGAAGTTGATGATGTTAAATCCATCATAGACCAGCTAATCATAGAAGGGCTTGTCAAAACGACAGAAAACAAGGAATACCGAATTGCAGATTGAGAAAGAGCTTATACTTTAGAGGTCAAGCTCTTGCTTCAGTAGTACCAAGAGTAAGGTCAAAGATTCAGGCCCTGACACCTCAGCAAGTTTACGGCTTTCTTTTTCCATGAGCGTGTCTTTGTATTCCGTTGCCTGTATTCCTTTGACTCCGCAATAGACGAGCTTTAGAACTGCCTGGAGATTGCTGATGATGAATGACTGAATCTCTTCATCAGTCCGTTCATCAAACTCATCAATAATAGAGAGGGGATTTCCAAGCAGACGGGGAGATATCAATCCAAGCAGAACAGGTTTCTCTTGGCTTTTGGCAATAGTCTGTAGATCATCTTCCGATGACTCGATAAGTTCAGTATATGCAGTAAGCAATTTTCGCGTATCTTGAGTATTTACTTTAATGAGTTCCTCAATCCTTGGAATGAAATTCAAGATGAAATCGTGAGAGAACTTCTGGATATCAAGAACTATCATTTGTGATGAGTTATCACCTAACGATTGGGCCTGATTAATTCCTGAGGTGTCTCTAATCCCGTGAACTAAAATTAGTCCCCTCTGGCCCACATCTTTTCCATGAGCATGAGTATCCAGAAAGGAGAATGACACCCTCCATCCAGAAGATGCAAAGAAGGAAGGAACTTCATCTCTGGGAATACCCCATTTAAAGAAGTCTGTA
>JAEOUN010000121.1 GCA_016839245.1 Candidatus Thorarchaeota archaeon | reverse complement strand
TTTCTTCTTCGGATTCATGGCTGCCTTTGTTTCAGGTTTCTTTTTACTTCTTGAAGCACCGTTTGTTGCAGGGATGCAGATTGCTGTCTATACCGGGGGAATAAGTGCTCTCATCATTTTCGCAGTCCTGCTTTTGCCGCGTGCTCAAGACTCATCATTAGAAACTTTTGCATCTCCCCAACGGCGAAGAGCTGGATTAGTTCTATCTGCTCTTGTTGGAACTCTCTCTGCTGCTCTTGCCCTGATGTTTCCATGGTATGAAACCTTTTCACCTGAAACACCACCATTGGAAGATAACCTCGAATTATTAGCACAATGGCTTTGGTCTGATCATGGTATCTATGTACAGATGATTGCATTAATTCTCCTTACTGCTATTGTTGGATCTATTGCGATCTTGAAGATGGAGAAGGCTGAACGTGTTAGGCCTATAACGGGAATATATGGTATTGAATCAGTTGAAGAACCAATTGATGACATTTCATCTGAGGTAGATATTGAGACCTCTTCCAAACAAGAACAGGAGGATGATTCATCATGATTCCATTATCTTGGTATCTTGTTGTTTCATTCATTATGATAGGTTTCGGTGCCTATGGTATGATGGTAAAGAGGAATCTCATTCGTATCCTAATTTCAGCTGAAATAATGGGTAATGGTGTAAACATTGCTCTTGTTGCAGTTTCAATTTATAATCCAATCTTCTCATTTACTGGACAAGGCCTAATCATCCTAGTCATTTCTGTAGCTGCAGCTCATACTGCTCTCGCCATGGTTCTGATGCTTATGTATCATCGACGCTATGGTACTGTTGACCTTGGACAACCTATTCATCTGGAGGATGATATTGATGGTTGACGCATCAACATTTGCAAGAGCGGTCATCAACAAACACCCTGATGTTTCTTCGAAACTTCTTGATGGCAACAAAGTGGAATTAATAGTTCCTGCACCAATCATTCGAGATTTAGTATCTATGATTGATGAACAACTTCCAGATGCTCTTCCAGAGGCTGCCTTTGGCATAGATTTAGAGAACGACAAGTATGAAGTCATCTACATCATCTGGTCTCACGAATCAAAGTTACTTTGTCAACTTCGTGTAGCATTAGAAGGAAAGAATCCAGAGATTGCTACTGTGAGTGATATTTTTCCTGGATTTGAATGGCACGAGCGTGAAACATCTGAGATGTTTGGTATCACATTCAAGAACCACCCTGACATGCGTCCTCTTTTACTCCCTGACGAGCTTGTAGGGGAGTACCCAATGCGTAAACGATTTCTCACTGATAGGAGTCGTGTCGATGAAACAGGACTCTCAACTCCTAGACCAAAACCCGCAACTGGAGGTGAGTCGTCATGAAACCTGACATTCTTGACGAAGCCAGTGAGATCTGGTTTGGTCCTCAACATGTAAGTGCGCATGGCTGGGCTACTAAACTCATACTTGTCGGTGACTATATTGTTGAATGTGATCCTCATGCCGGGTATTTTCATCGTTCAGCAGAGAAGTGTCTTGAATTCAGGAATTTTAGGCAGGGTTCTATGATACTTGAACGGATGTGTTTGGTTGAAGCTATCATTGCCGAGTATCCATACATTGCTGCAGTCGAAAAGATAGTTGATTTAGAAATTCCTGAACGTGCAAAGATTATGCGTACAATAATGATTGAGCTCAATCGCATCCATTCTTACCAATTTTGGTGGGGTCAAATTGCAGGTGAACTTGGGCTCTTTGCCATGTTACTCTGGCCATGGGTTGACAGAGAGTATACCCTTGATGCCTTTGAAGAGCTGACTGGGTCTCGTCATAGTGTTTCGTATAATACTCCTGGAGGAGTAAAGTATGATTTCACTCCCAAGTTTTTAGAGAAAATGGAAAAAGCTGTTACTCGTATTCAAGAGCGGTTACCACTCTTTAGTGATATGTTACAGGGTAGCCCTACCTTCAGATTGCGAACGGAAGGAGTTGGTCAATATACTGCTAAGAATGCATTGAGGTGGGGACTTACGGGTCCTAATATTAAGGCATGTGGAATTCCTATGGATTTGCGAAAGGATGACGCGGATCCAAATCTTGCGTATAATCTGGTGGATTGGGAAGTTCCTGTAACGAATAATCCTGATCATCCAGGTGAATGTGATGCATATGATAGACTCATTCAGAGGTTCAAAGAAATTGATACTTCCCTTCAAATAATACGTCAACTGCTGCCATTACTTCCAGAAGGCGATATTATTGATCAAAAAGCACGAGCTAAGGTGAATCGCTTACCTGAAGGTGAGGCTTATGGCAGAATTGAAGGTGCTCGTGGAATCACGACAGTATGGTTGAAGACATTGGAAAAGTCTCAGACTCCTTATCGTGCAAAGATACGTGGTCCGTGTTTTGCATCATATTATTCTCTAAAGCACATTGTTCCAGGTTCGAGATTTGCAGACTTTCCTGCCATATTTGGTAGCTTGGATCCATATCCAGGATGGTGGGATCGTTAGGAGGTGCTATGATATGCAGTTTGATTTCTTTATTTGGCTTGACGGAATCTGGAACTGGTTAATTGGAGTTCTCTTCTGGCTTTGGGGTATTGTTAACTGGTTATTCTTGTGGGTAATAGGACTCCTTAACGGTCTTTGGGCAATTATCATCGTGCCTACGAACTTCATGTTTCTCTTTAGAGCTCTTGTCTTTCCAGGCCTGATTTTCATTGTTCTTGCTCTCATTTTTACTATCTGGTTTACACGAAAGACTTGGGCTCGTATTCAAGATCGTAGAGGTCCCACTCATGTTGGGAAATATGGCGGCCTTCAATTGATTGCGGATGCAATCAAACTCATGGGCAAAGAGACTATCATTCCTGATAAGGCACGACGCTGGGCTTATAGGATTCTGCCATCGCTTCTCTTGATCATTGTTCTTCTTCCATTTGCTTTCATTCCATGGGACCCCGTCTGGAACATTCTAGGTAATCCAGCATTTCCTGACCTATCGGTTAGCCTTGTTCTTGTTTTTGCATTCCTCACTGCAGTTCCTGTATTATCACTTCTCATCGGATGGGTGTCTGGTTCAAAATATTCGCTTATTGGTGGATTTAGAGCGGCAAACAATCAGTTTGCTTCAGAGATTCCAATGGTTATATCATCTGTTGGGCCGGCGATGCTAGCAGGATCTCTTAGCATGTTTGGAATTGTTCAAGCTCAGACAAACATCTGGTACATCGTTCTTCTTCCAATCAATTTTGCTACGTTTCTCGTTGCAGCAATTGCGTCAGTTGGAACTTTTCCATTTGATGCTCCCGTTGCTGATAGTGAGATTATTTTTGGTTGGCGTACAGAGTTGTCTGGCATCTATTTCACATTGGTCTACTTTGCTGAATTTGCTGAACAGATGCTTTACAGTGCGATCATGGTGACTCTATTCTTTGGTGGATCCAATGGTCTCCCATTTGTCCCAGGGATCATTAATTTTGCAATCAAATGGCTTGTGGTATTTTTCATCTTCATTGTTGTTACATCGTCCTTCTATCGAATTCGGCAGGACCAAATTGTCCATCTGTGTTGGAAGTACCTCATACCATTGTCAATACTCAATGTTGTCGTGGTGATGTTTGCACTAGTCTACATTCCTGGACTTTTTCCACTTGTGACAGGAGGTTGATAAAATGGGATTTCTCAGTAATCTAGGTGATATCTTTCGAATCTTAAAACATGTCTTTCGACAGGCATTTCGCAGACCCTTCACGTACTTCTATCCCTATGAGGATAGACTGTATCCTGACATAACCCGGGGCAGACATATACACATCCGTGAGAATTGTACTGCATGCGCTCAGTGTGTGAGGGCCTGTCCTGTTTCGGCAATTCGTATTGATAAAGAGGACAGAAAATTCGAGAAGGATGCTGCATTATACTTCGATTATACTCGCTGTATCTTCTGTGGTGATTGTGTTGCAGCATGTAGATTCGATGCACTGTACCACACAAAGATAGTTGACATATCCGAAGGTGAGAAGGAAGAACTTCTCTATGGACCTGAAAAGATCACTACTCTCGACAGAGATCCATTAGAATGGCGTGGAGGGAGGTTTCGATAATGGTTTTTGGAATTCCTTTCATGGCACTCTCATTAGCTGTCATGTTCTTTGGTGGTCTATTCATCTATGTGTTCAAGAATATTCTGAAGGAGCTTGCTGGAAAGGTTGCAGTTGGCGTTTCTCTCTTTGCTACTACCCTTATGATTCCACCTTTCTATGAATTACTTACTGTGGGAAGCTCCGTAGAAACTGCTATCTGGTCTGAAATTCTCGAACCCTTTGGTCTGTATCTTGATGCAGTAGCTTTTCCAATAACGTTTGCAGTTGTGATATTGGGATTCCTGTCTATCGTGTATGCAGTGGGATACACAGAACACACCGAAAATAAACCGACCTTCTTTTCAAACCAGCTCTTCTTTATCATGGGTATGACTTGGGTCACTCTTGCTACTAACATGATTGAATTTTTTATTGCTTGGGAAATTATGTTGGTCCCTAGCTACTTCCTCATCCTCTTCTGGGGACTTCCTGAAACTAGGAAACGCACTGCCCTCAAATTCTGGCTTTATACTCAATCAGGTGCAGTCTGTATCCTGATTGGTTTTGGTCTCCTGTACGCTCAGGGTGGCTCATTCGTCCTTGCTAATATCATGACTAATGGTGAACTCATCTTTAAAATCATCTTCATCCTTCTTGCTGCAGGATTTCTGGTCAAAATGGCAGTCTTCCCAATTCACTGGTGGCTCCCTCCAGTTCACGCAGAGGCACCAACTCCTATCTCTGTACTTTTATCTGGTGCAATGATTGAAACTGGTGCTTATGCTCTTGTTCGATTCGGTATTATCACCTTGAACGCTGCTGCCGTTTCTCTTTCATTCTGGGTTTCAGCTCTAGGCGTTATCACAATGTTTTATGGAGGATTCATGGCACTTGCGCAATTGGATATCAAACGACTCCTAGCTTATTCTTCGGTTTCTCAGATGGGATATGTCCTTTTTGCATTAGGAACTGTTACAGTTACTGGAGTATCAGGTGGTATGTTCCATCTGATTAATCATGCTTTCTCTAAGGGTCTCTTGTTTATGACAGCTGGTGCAGTAATCCACCAGACTGGACTCCGTGATATCAAGAAGATGGGTGGTCTATCAAATAAGATGCCCATTACTGCCTTTGCAGCAGCAATAGGCATGATGAGTATTGCAGGAAGTCCTCCACTGTCAGGTTTTCAGAGTGAGTGGATGATGTTCCTTGGTGGTTTCAATGCAGCAATGCCAATTCCAGGAGCAGGTGTGAATATGGGATTCCTACTCCTCTCTATTCTTGCTGTGTCTAGTTCCATCCTAAGTGCTGCTTACATGCTTCGCTTCTTTTGGAGAGTCTTTTTGGGCACAAATCCCCAAGAACTTGAAGACGTTAAAGAGAGTCCTAACTCGATGACCATCCCGATGATCATTCTTGGAGTTCTCATTGTAATCTTTGGAATATTTCCGAGCTTGGCACTTGATGTCATAGTCCCGGTGTTTTCAGGTATTCTCTATCCATGAGGTGAATTAGATGATACTTGGCTTACCTTACTATCTCATCCTTGTAATTCCCCTTGCAGGCTCATTGCTTGTTCCTGTCGTTGGCAGATTTAACGAAAAGCTTCGCGACTGGACTCCTGCAATTTTCATGGGGATTACCATGATTCTATGTTGGTCACTCCTCATGGACCTAGAAACAACACAGATGCCACATTGGGAATGGATTAACATCCCTGGTCTCTATGTTCCCTTTGAGATGCTTCTTGATCCACTCTCAATCATCATGGCAATTCTATCAAGTACGCTCTGTTTCCTTATCTATGTGTATTCTACTGAGTACATGGCACATGAAGAGGATAGAAATCGGTTCTTCTTCCTAATGCTTGCTTTTGGTGGCGGAATGCTTACACTTGTCCTCAGTAATAACCTACTCATTGCATTCATTGGTTGGGAAATCATGGGCTTTTGCAGTTACGGACTCATTGGTTTCTGGAATGATAAACATAATCCCCCTGAGAGAGATCCTCTAGGATATGAACAAAACAATCCCCTCCTCAAGTTTAAGACTGAAGGCGAATATAACACTCACTGTGGAACAAAGGCATTCATTGTTACAAGAGTCGGTGATGCATTCATGCTTGGTGGCATCCTCCTCCTCTTCACTTTCACTGGTTCGTTTCTCTTCACTGACCTTTCAAATAATATAAACCAGTGGTGGAGCACTATGGCTGCGTGGGGTCTTCTCGTTCCGGCTCTGATTCTTATTTTTGCAGGTGCTATTGGAAAATCCGGTCAGGCTCCCCTGCAAGTGTGGTTACCTGAAGCTATGGCGGGTCCGACTGCTGTATCTGCTTTGATTCACGCCGCAACAATGGTCAAGGCCGGAGTCTATATCACTGCTAGGTTCTTGATTACAATAGTTGGCGCGACATCTGTTGCTAGTGGCGGAGAGCATATTGCTACTCTAGTTCCACTACAGACTTTTGGTATCGAGATGGCATCATCCTTCTTTGTCATGGTAGCCATAATAGGAGCGGTCACAGCATTCATGACTGCTACAATGGGCATGGTTTCAAATGAACTAAAACAGGTCCTTGCATTTTCTACACTCAGTCAACTTGGATACATGATTCTTGCTCTTGGCACAGCAGGTGTCTTTGCAATAGAAGGACATTATGAATTTGCTCATCTTAGTGGAGTGTTACATATTATTTCTCATGGGGCTTTCAAAGCATTACTATTCTTAGCTGCTGGCGGTGTCATCCATGCTGTCCATACAAAGTACATGTCAAATATGGGTGGACTTAAAGACTCGATGAAATGGACTTATCGCGTTATTTTGATTGGTGTTGCAGCATTAGCTGGAATCCCTCCGATGTCTGGATTCTGGTCAAAAGACTCAATCATCGAGTATACCTTTGAATTTGCAGAGACTAGCTTAGTGGGAACATTTCTCTTTATTCTCTCAGTGAGTGCTGCTGCATGTACAATATTCTATAGTATCCGCTTAGTAGGAATGGTATTTCATGGGAAAAGGCCAGAACATCCGGGAGATGAACATCATGATGAACCTCATGACCCTGGAATGGCTATGATGATTCCATTATATGTCTTAGCTATCTTTACCATCTTCGCATTTCTAGTATTTCCATTGGTTCAGATTATAATGCTTAACGAGGGACCAATAACAATCGAATTATTCCAAGAGATATTATTTGAGATGGTAGTAGCCAAGTTTACTCTTCCAGGATTAATCCCATTTGGCATTACAATTGGTGCACTACTTCTAGGGGGGATTCCTGCATATTGGATTTACATAAAGAATGCAGATACACCTAATACTGCAATACCAGCAACAGGGATTCGCCGCAGACTCTACTCTTTCTTAAAGCACCGATGGTATATCAATGAAGCATATTATTGGTTTGTAGATAAGTTTCTCCGCTTCGCTGATCTTTGGCGCAGAGAAGTTGATGATAAGGTCATTGATGGTATTGATTTCAAGTCTGCAGACGCTGCTCAGAGTATCTCAAAGAAAGTCCGATGGTTTGATGATAATATCATTGATGGATTTGCTGAGGGCATCTCTAAAGTGAGTGTTGAGGCATCTGAAGTGGGACTTGAATCGCAGACTGGAAAAATCAATGACTATGTTAGTATTGTAATATTTGGATTTGGGCTATTGGTTATAATAGCCTTGTTGAGTCTGGGGGTGATATAGATGCAATTGGAACTCGCATCAAGTTTAATCAATTTACTCCCAGTGAATATTTTAGTTTTGATGCTCTTGGTACCTCTGATTGGTGCCTTGGTCGCCTATCTCGTTGGCGGGAGAGGTGCCCGTGCTTTTACATTATTTATTACTACCATCGAGTTAGGACTATCCGGTTTATTGATCTTGGGAACACCTTCGCTTGGGACTGATCCTGGTGGCATGAGTCATACCATCAGCTACCTTCTAGCTCGACTTGGTACTACATCTGACTCACCTACCTTTGAGATTATTCTTGGCGTAGATGGTATCTCTATGGTAATGATTCTACTATCGAATCTTGTTGTATGGATTGCTGCAATTAGCTCCAATCACATTCACGAATCTGAAGGACTATACTACATGCTCTTTCTCGTTCTTCAAACAGGACTATTGGGTGTATTCATGGCTCTAGATCTCATTGGATTTTTTGTATGGTGGGAGTTAGTATTAATCCCGATGTTCTTTATCATTGGCAGATGGGGCGAGGAAGGCTCTCGTCATGCTGCGGTCAAATTCTTCATTTACACTCATCTTGGCTCAGCAGTCATGCTTGTTGGATTCTTCTATCTCTATTTTCAATCCTCAATGGTGAATGTGATTGGGATCGCGACCGAGGTTCCAACTTTTAGTATGGTAGCTCTCCGTAATCTTGGTCTGGAACCATGGGTTCAGATTGGATTTGCTTTGGCTCTCTTTATGGGCGCTGGTGTCAAATTGCCAGTTTGGCCACTTCATAATTGGTTGCCATGGGCACATGTTAAAGCTCCAACGCCTGGCTCTGTTATCCTTGCAGGCATCTTGCTGAAGATGGGTGGTTATGCATTTATCCGTCTGGGTCTCTGGATGGTCCCTTCAGCTATTGCAAGACTTGCTATACCCTTTGCCATCCTTGCGATATTCACCTGTATCTATGCTGCTTTCACAGCTATGGCTCAGTCTGATATGAAGAGTCTTGTTGCATACACCTCAATCAACCATATGTCTTGGGTGCTACTAGGTGTTGCAGCATATGCAGCTGGTTTCAATTCTGCAGACCCTACAATCCAAGCTGCTGCAAGCTTAGCTATTCAGGGATCCATCTTCATGATGTTCTCTCATGGTACAATCATCTCTGTTTTGTTTATTGTTGCAGGACAGTTGAAGTATAATGCAGGAACACGTGAGATTCCTGATATCAAGGGTCTCATGACAAAGGCACCAAAATTGTCTGCAGTGTTGATTCTTGCAACTCTTGCAGCTTTTGGACTTCCCGGATTCAGTGGTTTTATGGCTGAGGCCCTAATCATCTTTGGTTCAATTGTTGTTTTCTACTGGTCTGCATTAATTGGATTGGGTATCTTCATTACCGTTGGGTACATGCTCTGGATGCTTAATCGAATTGTCTTCAGTGATGCAGATCCTGAGAAAGATGTCAAGGAATCGTCATGGGTTGATCTTATTGCACCAATCTTAATGCTGATTCCAGTCATTCTTTTTGGAATATGGCCTGACCTGATTCTTCATCTTGTAAAACCTGTAGTTGAGACAATGTTAGCTGGAGGTTTACCATAATGATGCAACTTACCATAATTATTGATTTTGTACGAAATGCATTAACTCCTCTGAGAAACTTCCTACTACTATACATTCCAAGCGATTGGATAATGTCACTTCCAGCTCTCACCTTAGTGGCTTTTGGAGTATTGGCACTCGTAATTGGATTGCGCTACAATCCTCTAACTATTAGTTTCATTGGTGTCATCGTTTCGAGCCTAGAGATGGTTTTGTTTGATCCAAGCATAATGTCAGGTTACTCATTTGGAACACTCTTTGTTCGTGACGCATTTACTGATTTCTTCATCTACATTGTTCTTTTTGTTGCATTTCTTGTTCTTATGTCTTCAACTATATGGGGAGGTGACCGGGGTGTCTATAATTTCCTCTTGATGATATCTTTTGCAGGCGCTCTCTGGGTTATCATGGCGACAGACCTTGTCGCGCTCTTTCTAGCTTGGGAAGTCATGAGTACTCCTACCTATATTCTCGTTGCAATAAGTCCGAGGAGAGAGGCAGTAGATGGAGCAACAAAATACTTCGTTATGGGTCTCTTAGCTACGATGCTCATGCTATTTGGAATCGCATTGACTTATGGTGTAGCAGGAACAACTGATCTCAATTCCCTCAGAGCCTTTGTTAACACTATTTGGTCTGCACCAGTTGGTAATGAAGCAGCGGCGTATACGTTATTGCTTGCAGTGGTGCTTTTCATTGTGTCATTCGGATTCAAAGTTGGAATATTCCCAGGATGGCAATGGGTACCCGATGCATATGCCAGCGCCGATGGCAGTGTCACTGCATATCTTGCAGGAGGTTCAAAGAAGACTGGTGTCAGTGCGCTTATTCGAATTCTCATGATTGGCTTTTTCTTTGCTAAGACTGAGTGGTTTCCCCTTATAGCTGGTGTCGCGATTCTGACAATGATAATTGGGAATGTACTAGCATTAGCTCAGAAGGACATCATGAGAATGCTTGCATATTCTAGTATTGCCATGATGGGTTATCTTTTCATTGGTGTTGCAGCTGGAAATGAAATTGGTATAGCTGCTGCATCATTTCATGCATTTACTCATGCAATAATGAAATCCGCGGCATTCATTCTCATTTGGGCGATGTCCTTTAAGCTGACAAAGCGGATTACCTATGATGACTTAGCTGGGTTAAGTAAGAGAGCACCAGTTGCATCAGCGATGCTTGCTATCTTGATACTCTCTCTTGCTGGAATGCCTTTGACAGTTGGTTTCTGGTCGAAGCTGATTCTTTTCCAAAGTGCTGTTGTTGCTGGAATGTGGTGGCTTGCACTTGTTGGCCTCCTTAATTCTGTCTTCTCACTTGGTTACTATCTTCGAGTGTTAAAATATGCATATATGGAGGAACCATTGGAGGATTCAAAATTACAATTGCCATCAATCACCATACTTGCAGTTGGTATCTGCACGATTCTAGTAATTGCATTGTTTGTCTTTCCAAATATAATACTTGATCTTGCGTTTGATGCGGCTCAGACATTCTTTCCATAGATTCTATGTATACTAAGACATCTGCAGTTATAGTACATATTCCAGAAGGCAATTAGTCATCCTTTAGACTCTCTTTATGGATTGCCATTTTAGCACATTCAATGAATAGATCTTCAATATTCTTACCAGTTTTCGCAGAAGTTTCAAAATATGTTAGATTCAACCATTTAGAGAGCATCATCCCAGCTTCTGGAGGAACCAGACGGTCTTTTTTGTCTACTTTATTTGCCACAAGCGCGACAACGGCTTCAGGGCAGACTGCTCTGAAATTTCGATACCATTCATAGATGCTCATGAATGTAGGTGGTCTTGTTACATCATAGACCATGAACGCTATTGACGAACCTGTCATATACCTACTACGTAATTCTTTGTACGTTGGTTGACCTGCAAGGTCCCAGAGAACAATTTGGGTCTTCGCAACTAATCCTGATTCCAATTTGACTTCTAAGGTTTTAATTGCTATATTCGTACCAATTGTAGCTTTATACTTCTCACCAAAGTTGTCTTCTGTGAACCTGATTATACAGGATGTTTTTCCTACTGCTCCGTCCCCAAGTGCAACCATCTTTAGGACATATTCTGGGTCTTTCTCCATCCAAATCATCACTCATTGAGATTAATTCTACTGATAATCACGAATTTAATCATTCTGGGTTGATTCATCATATTCTCTCATGTTCAGCATCCATATGGTAATTGGATGATAAATCGAGAACCTTTCGTGTAGTCTCCAGCAACTCTGTTTTCAATTGAAATTTTACCATTATATTGATTAATAATCTGTTTCACCAGTGTCAAACCTACACCAGAAACTCTTCTAATAAGTTCATCAAAGCCTAATAGCATGACATCTTTGAGTGTGTCATCGATACCCATACCATAATCGACAAAATCTATACGAAGGAACTCTCCCTTCTCTGTCAAGCTCGATTCAACTTCTAGATTAACATCTTCTGACTCAGTAGCTTTTACGGCATTGTGAAGAATATTGTAGAATACATCTTGAAGGAATTCATTTGCCATGATACAGTACTTGTCTTTGATAAGATTGGAACGGACAATTATTCTTCGACTTGGAAAAGATTGCTTAACCATTTCTATAGCAACTCCAAGTGAAACTGCAGGATCAGTCTTTTCTAATGCTAACTCACCTTGATTCACTAATGAGAACTTTTTCACATTAGATATCAGAGAAACACTACGATTCACTTGAAGCAAAGCTCTCTCTGCAAGGTCTTTCAAATGCTCCGGAAGTGCTTTATCTCCAATTATCAATTCAAGACTAGCCATAATCCCTTGATGCATGTTATTCAGGTCATGCGACATTAGATCGTTAAAGAATTCTGCTCGTGCGCGGGCTTCTTCCCGTTGTTTTTGTGCTTCCACCTGTTCAGTGATGTCAATAGAGAATCCTCCTATGAGTGGTGGTTTTCCTTCTCGATGGATTGGGAATTTGTGACTTCGAAATGTGTATGTTTGTCCATCTTTTCCCAATATTTGCTGAATTTGATCTATTGCTCCTTTAGTTAATATTCTCCGATCATCTTCACCTTGTCCTTCAATATGCTTCTGAATGAATGGATCTTCATTTGTCATGCTATCTCGAAAATATCTCGGTGAGCAATTTTTCATGAACTGATTTACAAAGATGACCTTTAACTCATGATCTTTGATATAAACTGGACCTGGGATATTATCTGCAAATGCGATAAATTGCTCTTGACTTTCTCTCAATTGCTCTTCTGCATTTCGCCGTTCTATAATAGTCGCAAACATGTCTGCTATTGTAGTAAAGAAAATCCTGTCCTTTTGATTTAGTGGCATCTGTTTTTTAGATGCAATATTGATTACTCCAAGTAATCGTTTATCTGAACCAATGATTGGCCAAAAAATCAAGGAACGAATTCCCATTCGTATTGGTTTCAACATTCGATCCTTGCTTTCTTTTGACTCAGTAATATCAGAAACGAAAAGAGGTTGCTTGGTCCTTGCCGTACGAGCTGAGAGGTGGCTCATGCTATTCAGTGGGATTTCTATTTCCAACTCGTCATGTTTCAAACCTGTATCTGCTATAAGTTCTAGGATATTATCTTGCTCTCGATAAAGACGAATTGTTCCTAAATCAAATTCAATGGTTTCCACAAGTCCTTCAAGTACGCTTTGGCAAATCGATTCTATCGGTTCTATACTAAGGGCTGCTTCTGCAATCATTCCATACGCTTTTCTCTCACGAGCTGTCATCTCACGAGACCGTTCATCAATAGTCACATCATCACTGTAGGCAATTACATAGTTCTTACCCGATATTTTGATGGATGTACCAGTCATCTCCAAGAATCTAACATCACCTTTAGCAGTGATGAATTTGTATCGATTCCTGTCATGCATTTTCTTATTTCTACTAAGTTCTAATAATCCTTCAAGTGCGGGTTTTTTACTGGTCGGTTCTAAAATAGAAGACAAATCCGAAATGTTTCGACCAATAATTTCATCCGGTGAGAATCCAATGTATTTTGCAAACACTGAGTTGGCAAAGACCACTTTCTCATTATGATAAATAGATACTCCTAATGGTGAGGATTCAAAAAACACCTTGAGAGTATCAATATTCAATTCCTTGTCATTATCGCCTTTGATTGTTGTGCTCATTTCAAACACCGGAAACATTCTTGTATATTCTCAGACCATGTTATTCGAATGCTTTCATTTTGTTACGTTACTTACAGTTTTCACAAAGCATCTACAGCTGGTCGAAACATTTTTTGCTTCTACTTCAAGCTATTAAATTTTCGTTCTTGTACTTTTTATTCAAATACGTGGTAACAGAGTAGTAATTTTAGTTGTGTTTTTCATTATTTGTATATTTTAACATATTTGATAATGCCTGTGCTGCTCGCTGAGGGTCTGAAAAGAATGGTATTCCTGATTTCTCAAGAATTTCAGATCCTGGTGGTTTCTTGCTCACTGGAGAACTAAGGATACTGATGATAGGTTTCGTTTTCTTTTCTGTAGCCTTGACAATTTCATCAATTGGCATTCCTCCGCCAATGTCTTCTTGATAATTAGGTGCGAAGACAATCATCAGGGCATCGTAATTATCCTCGTTCAAAATCAATTTGAATGCATTTGCAAAAATATCAGGTTGTGCCCATCCTTGTGCAAGTAGGTCGATTGGATTCTTAATCTCAATCTGGATCGGCATCTCAAGCATATTTTGAATCTTGCTTACTGTATTTCTGGATGGTAAAGGCATTCTGACATCATTCAGTTCTAGCGTCTGAGCAGCTACTAGGGCAATGCCTAATGTGTGTGTAACAATTGCTACACTATTGCCCTTAGGTCTTCCTTTGCATGTTGAGAAACAGTAAGCAGTATCAATCATTTCTGTCAATCCTCCTACCTCAATACCGCCACTCTGTTTTATCGCAGCAGAGTATAATTCAGCGTTTCCAGCTAGACTTCCAGTATGACTTAATGCTGCATCGCGTGATGCCGGTGTTTTTCCTACCTTGAAGACAATGACTGGTTTTTCCTTAGTTGTCAGTGCCATTTCATTTGCCATCTCTCTTCCATACTCAGTTCCTTCTATGAATAGACATATGATGTTGGTTTCCTCATCCTCTCTAAGATAATGTAACATATCATGAAAATCGATGTTCACTCTATTTCCGACACTTGCAAACTTCGATACTCCTAATCCTCTATCTGATGCTTGATACAGCATTGCTCCTGTAATGCCTCCACTTTGACTGACCATTGCAACCTGACCTGCCTTCAAAGGAACTGGATGCGGGAAGAAGGTTGCATTTAGCCTGATTTTTGGATTACCTGCTCCAAGGCAATTAGGTCCTATCACAGCGATATGGGCTCTATCGACCAGCTCTTTCAATTGCTTCTGATGCTCTGTGCCTATTTCTCCGAGTTCTTTGAATCCCGCAGAAAATATGATGGCACCACCTACTCCTGCATCTGCACAATCTTCCATTGCAGAGAGAACTTGTTGTGGTCCAACTGCTATCATTGCTAAGTCGATAGTTGCATCAATTTCAGTTACCTTTGCATAGCAAGGCTTATTCCCTACCTGTTTTAACCTTGGATTGACAGGATAGATATCTCCAATAAATTGATGCAAAGCTAGTTGTGTTAGAGATCCAAGTTTTTGTGGCTTATCTGATGCCCCTACAATGGCGACTGATTCAGGTCTGAACAATCTGTTCATGGAGCTGTTTTTCCAAGACATGCATATCTCTCCTTATTGATGTGATTTAATGAGTTGGTTCATCTTTGCAAGAATCAATCGATAAATTTCAAGTTGAGATTGTTCATAATCATCAAGACCAATGATTGCGATATGTTGTTGAAGAGCGTTTCTTTCCATATGTTCTTGAATAACACGTGCTGATACGAATTCTTCTTTTCTCACATGTTCATCAGAGGAAACTGATTTGAGTTTCCCGATTTTGTTCTTGCTACCGAACATAGCTTGATGAACTCTGTAACTTGGATTGATTAAAATTTCCAGAACACCTTCACTAATATCATTCATTAATCCAGGTAGAATATGAACTCCTTCAATGATAGATGTTGCTCCTTCTATAATGATTCTCTTCGTCGTGTCGATAATATGCGGAAAAATAAGTCTGGATTGAGCATTGTATCCACGAATTATTGGATCCAAATTTGAATTTCCAATTTGATTGTACTTGTATGCTTGATACGTGTGACAATGAAGTTCAGGATATTTAACCTTCGAATGAGTATTCCGTAAGAGTTGTCGCACCGTATCAGTACTAATGAATCTCGTAGGACTAATTGCTTGGATTAAGTCTAAAGCAATCATTGACTTACCTGTTGCTGATGCTCCTTCAATCACGACTACTATTGGAGGAACATCTTCTTTTATACTTCGAAGGTTTTCATATGTGATGATTGATGCAAATGAGTTAGTTATCTCTGAATTTCTTTTTTGTAGATTGTCCTGAACAAAATCAATAATTTTAGACTCACTCCAACTCCCGGATTGTGGTTTCCTTGTTGATAACTCTGAGATTATGGCTGCAATCTCGCTGTCAATAACTCCACTTAGTCTGAGATGTCCTCTTAGTATAGCGAGAGGATATGGAATCTCTGTATCTTGAAATTGTATTTTCATCACATGACACCTAAGTGCTTGTGCCAAGTGAGAACTAACTCAAAAGGACTTCCGTCCACAATATTTTGGTATATCCCTTCCAGCGGCACCATCGAAAGATCTTCCTGTTGATGAACGTCGCTTCGATTTACGCTTTAGTCTTCCCATGAAGGGTTTACTCATATCGATTTCGTCATTGATTTTTTCGATTTTAATTTTCGATTCTGAAATTTCGCCATGATGACCTTTTGTTAGAGTCATACATTCATCATACAAGTTAATGCAACCATTTCTCATATCATAGGTATGTTGAGGCTCTATTGAATCAATATCGTCATTCCAGAGAACCAAAGAAATTTTCGCACTTGAATCTGCCACTGTGCATTCAACTAACTCATTTTCCTTTCCTGTTCTCTTCGAGAATGTACGTCGTGGTTGTTTCATATCTATGACGAGAAATCGAAGATTGATGTTTTTTGAGTTTGGAGTCAAGTTAGCAATTTCTGTCCAATCTGCTACTGTCTTTTCCATCATATGCTCTACTATATGTTATTTCATTAATCCTAAAAACACCTACATTTTCCTAGAGATTTTCTCACGATACATGGTTAGTTTTGAATAAAAACGCATTATTGATAAGATGCGCCTGCAATAGAATATATCGAAGCATCTGTGAGGAATATGGCGTGGTATTAAGAATCCTAATTGTTGATGATGAACCTGCAATTCACGATGTAATGAATTCGTACCTGAAAAAGTACTTGGATGATTATGAGATTCTTTCTGCAATGACTGGAATAGATGCACTCGAACAAGCACAAGATTGTATCAATCAAGGACAACCTCCTGATTTTGTTCTGATGGATTTGAAAATGCCTGAAATGGATGGTTTTGAGTGTACTGAACGGTTAAGTGTTTTAGGGATTAAAAATGTCTATCTACTCACTGGTTTTTTCGATAAGGACTCTCTAAAACAAGCTGCTGATGCTGGTGCAAAGGGTGTATTGAAGAAGAGTGAAGGTTTTGCATCAATCGCTCAAAAAGTCGCAGATATGGTTCGAGGTATAAGAGAACCTTCATCACAAATTACCTAGATAGAGCAACAAAACCCTTTTCAATTACGGGTAATTCAAATTCACTCCTCTCTCTTAAGATGGAGATGAAATATCAATGCGTCGTAATCCTTCTAGAATGCTTTTCCTCGGACTCTTTATATTTGCTCTATTACTATATGTTGGGAGTTATTATACCCCAATTAGTACTGCACAGATTCCATTGTCTGATGCAGATTTTGTCAATGACGGCACCCTTTGGGTTTATGCAAGTCTTGATGGAACAAATCTGAAGACTTCCGGAGAAGATACTCCCATTGAAATAAACATGGATGCTCCAATGGAGCTTTACCTGCAAATCAATATCACTTCGACACAGGATTTGAATATGAGTGGAAAAATAACCTTCTTCTATCAAGGTATTGCGATTTTTCCAATTCAAATCATAGATCAAGCCACAAACTCAACCTGGGTTCCAGTAGACCACACATCAGCACCAGAGCCAGTGACAGCTTCAATTGACCTTGCGTCTGCATTAAAATATGGTCCAGTAAAATTGACAACTGGCATATTTGAAGCATCAATTAAGTTTGAATACTATTTGGAGAGTGATCCCCATACACTTCATACTGTTTCCAATCAGTTTTACTTTAGTATACCTGCAACTCCCGCAGATGTTTTTACATCAGTTACTGGAGTGTCAGTGACTGTAGCAACAATAGGTGCTGTATTCGGAGTAGGAAAAGGTTTCATGAGTCTATTTGATGGATTAAAGACAGCTTACAAGTTGAAGGGAATTCATAAAAAAGCGTCAGAACTACGTTCCTTACCAAATCTCACAGTTATCGGAGCACTTCCTCTCCTCTTCTCGATGCTTGCAGGTATGACAAAAATGGGCAGGAAGAAGAAAGACAAAACACAAGAAGAAACACCAGAAGAAACCAAAGTAAGTGAATACATTATTCGTCAAAGACTACGCGAGGTTGCTCCTGATGCTTGGCCAATGGACAAATGTCCCAAATGTACTAGAGATTGGAATAAAAAACTCAATATGTGTAAGAGGTGCAATCTATCTGAAGAAGATGCAAGACGAGAATATGCAGATCTTCTCGCTTCCAAAGTTCCTATTGCATTGAAAGTCATGGGTAAGAAGAAGTCAGCAGATATTAGAACACTTGCAAAGAAGACCAAATCAACTGATTATAATGCAGGTGTTATTGCTGCTTCAATGGTAGATACTGATGTTACCGAGATTGTTAAGGTCGGGACACCGCTTCGAAGTTTTGTCTTGAATATTGCTGGGCTTGTTTTTCTTGTAATTACGTGGCAACAGCTTCTTGGCGACAGTGCAAGTACATTCCAAACGACCATCACACTCATTGGAGCTGGTCTGTCACTAGCAGTAATTATCGCTCTTTATGTTAGCAGGAAAACCCAAATCAAAAAATTCCAAGATGATATAGAAAATGGAAAGAAATGGATGCCCACAGAAACTGAAGCAGCTAAAGAAGCCGCTGAAGAACTGAAAGAATCTGAAGAGACAAGTCCTTCTGTTGAAGATGTGAGTGAAGAAGAATCTGAATTGCCAAAAGAACTTGATGAGACCTCAACAGACTCTGAGTTGATAAATGGAGTTGATGAATCTAATATTGATGAGAATGAAGAAATTTCGCCTGATACGAAGGATGATGTCTAATCCAAATCTAGCAATGGTGCGATGAATACTGATTCTCATCCTATGTGAAAGGTGTGCATTCAACCATTGCACCCTTTCTCTTCATTTCTTGAATAATCTCTCTTTTTATTCTCAAATATGTTATTTCCAAAGATTCAAGTTATGGAATGCTTCGAGCACAAACACTTGATTGGAGAATATAATGAAGGAAACTCTGATGACCAAACACATTGCAGTAATCGGATGTGGAGCTGCTGGAGCAACGGCAGCAATGCAAGCAAGGAAATTCAACCGTGAAGTCCAAATTTCTATTTTCAATTCTGAAAAATATTCACAATATTCACGTTGTGGATTACCCTATACGATCTCTGGCAAAGTGAAGGAGTTTGATGACCTAGTTTTAATGCCTGCAGATAATTGGACTGGATTGAATATCAATGCACATCTTGGATCTACTGTTACTTCAATTAACCACAAAGAACGAATACTTCACTATATTGGGACTGAGGGTGAAAGCGAACTTGCATATGACACTCTAATTTTTGCCACAGGAGCAATCAATACAGATCCTCCAATCAAGGGTTTAGAGAAAAATCACATCTATGGATTACGCACTCTTGATGATGCTAAATCATTAGCAAAAGAAGTTGGTCACGCCAAAAAAGCTGTTATCATTGGTGGTGGCCTCATTGGAATGGAAGCTGCAGAAGCTTTTCATGAGAAAGGTTTGGATGTAACAGTTGTTGAATTTCTGCCGCATATTCTTTTAGCTATGGTTGATCCAGATATTGCTGAAATTATTGAAGATCATTGTCGTGAACATGGACTAAAGATACTGAATAATACTGCTGCTCAAGAGATAACTGGTGATGATACTGTAAAAGGAGTTTTTGTTAAGAATAGAGCTACTGAAGAGATAACAGAGATACCTGCTGATTTTGTGGTAGTTGCAACTGGTGTTCGACCTGTTTCTGAATTAGCCAAACAGATTGGCGTTGAGATTGGTCCAACTCGAGGTATAAAGACAAACAACAAAATGATGACAAATCTGGCTGATGTCTATGCAGTTGGTGATTGTGCGGAAAATATCGATTTCATTACAAGCAATCCGCTAATTGCTGGTCTTGGCACAATTGCAGTTAGACAAGCGAGAGTTGCTGGTATCAATGCGGCTGGTGGCGATGCTCAGTTTCCGGGCATAGTGGGTGCAAAGGTTACCAAATTATTCGGCCTTGAGATTGCAAGTACCGGATTAACAGAAGACCTCGCTAAACGATACAATATCGATGTAGTAAAAGGATCCATGAAGGGAAGCACTAAGCCTCCTTATTATATAGGTGGGAAAGAACTGAAACTCAAGACTTATTTCAACAAAGAGAATGGTAAACTTGTTGGCGGGCAACTCATCGGTGTGGAAGATGCTGCAATGCGTCTTAATGTCATAACACTCGGGATTCAACAAAACATCGATGTACGAGAACTCTTCGATTTTGAAAACTGTTATGCTCCTGCAATCTGTGATACGTGGGACCCTCTCGTGCAGTCTGCTGATGCCGCACGAAAAAGATTGAAGATGTAGATCCTACCGTTGTTGTAAGAGTGTAGGATTGCTGAGAGTAAATTGAAATGAACTCTCTTGAGTAGTTGAGCTTACAACTAGGAATACTTTTTCAATTTTCGTGGGTTCCCTTGAATATTCATAGACTGCTCTCACAATCTCTTCTGCAACTTCCCAGCTTGGAATTCTAGAAACCTCAAGTCCCATGGTGAATAAACCAATTTTCACAGCCTCAATCTCATCGGCTGTGATTAAAGCATTCCTTGTAGTTTCATAAATTAATTCTCTTCTATCAGGATTTTCAATCGATAGCTCTGGCCATTGGAGAACTGTGCCAGCATTACTTGCCTCTTTCACTGTGATGCCAAAACCTCCTACTGTGCCACCGGATCCTAATATACCTGATGGAGAGAGTCCCAAAGGAATATCCTGTGATTTAACTACAAGATCAAGATCAGAATCATCAAACTGCCCCATGATAAGCTGTACTTCAACGTTATCTAGATAATATGACACCTCTAAGTATTCTCCTCAACTTCATCAATAGCTCTACAAAAGCAATCACATACATATTTACTAAGTCCTACGAGAGTGATCTCCTTAACCGAACTTGGTGTTTTTGAGTGATGATGGATGCCCGCAACGATTGCTTTTGCAGACTCTTGTTCGGATAGTCCTCCTACTCCAGCACCTATTGCAGGAAATGCAACTGAACTAAGATTGTGATCAGAGGCAATTTCCAATGCTCTCTGGACGGAACCAAGCACTTTCCAGTATGTTGCTCTTCCTCCTGGCGGCATTCCTGCACAATGAAGTACATGTTTCGCTAGCAGTTTGCCCCCAGTCGTCAATACTGCTTCACCAGGACGAATTGGTCCCAATGATAATGCTTCATCCTCAATTTCCTGCCCTCCTCTTGCTTTTATCGCACCTGCTACTCCTGATCCCATCCATAGATCTGAATTTGCTGCATTTACTATTGCATCGACCTGAAGCTCTGTTATGTCTCCAATAAAAGTTTTAATCAGGATATGACCAAGTCTATGTTCCATTCTTGAGTCGCCTCATTACGATTCAATATATGGAACATTTTCGTAAAAGGTTGTTGTCCGCAATCCTTTTTGGTATTATTTATGCTTGGGAGGTTGGCGAGAACTCTGAACGACATAAGCGAGAATGAAATAGAGAGTTTGATTGAACGATTTGGCAAACCTAGGCATCTCTCATTTAAGACTGAATTTCTCGAGTTTGAATGTGAATTAATTAGACGAAGTAAGCAAAAGGGTCGATTCCATGACATCACCTGTTTCATCCATCATTCGAGTGGAGGTTATGTCGTGATCCAGAAGCATCAATATCAGCGGTCGGGTATCTACCGTGCACCCTCTGGTGGTTCACATACCGGTGAATCTCTTGAAGATGCGGCTATTCGTGAGATGCGTGAAGAAACGGGTCTTGATGTCAGGCTTACTAAATTTGTTCTCGATGTTTCTTTGGAAATTGTCTGCAAATCAGAACATATTCCTTGGCGGTCGCTTGTTTTTCTAGCTGAGTCTCTTGGAGGAAAAATGGAACCCATTGATATTCATGAGATATTTGATGTAAAGATACTGACCCGTGAAGAATTACTAGGCGAAATCGATAGGCTAATGTTAGAGTCAGGTTGGGGTGGGTTTGCTTATAGGTCATTTTTAACCCAATCTTTTTTCAGAGTTCTTGATGAATTTAATAGTTAAGTAAGTGATACTAGGATTCTAATTTTGAATTGCATTACCATGATTTGGAGCAGAGGTACGTTGACAGGCTGAGTTTTCCTAGCGACATCATTTAATCAATCACTCAACTTCCTTACCCCCACTATCCTGGCATAACCTTCTGCTCAATCTTTCTTTTGTAGGACATCTCCTATCCATGCAATTAATAGCTCTAAAAATGAGGATTACTCCCAATAGCTAAAAAATGCTGAGTGCCATAAGGCAAGCATTTTCATACTCGAGGCTGAATTCCAGATTTATTTTGATGACTATCGTAATTATCGCAATATGTCACTGTAACTTAGGCAAGGCAACGCAAATGGTTGTCTTGTAAAAAGCATATTATATCTTAGTCCTTGTAGTGATAATCTATTTTTCTTCGAGATATTATTAATTGGTTATTTTCATTCTGCTTTCAATTCTTGAAATAACATTCTTGCAGCCATTTCACGCGTAGTGAAGAGAAACAAGGAGTCAATATGATTAAAGAATTATGAAAGAAGGAGATTTTTCTTATTTTGATACGATAGTAGTTGAAATATGTAGCAATATACACAAGCGGCTTCAAATTCCAAAATGTATATTAGCTCGAATTGTAGTCATAGACTTCAAGATGGCAGAAAAATCCGAAAGGCTTAAACCTGTTCATTATTCTGCCATTTCTATCCAATCTAATCCAACTATTCAGTCGTAACTGAATGAATTTCCAAGGAAATTTGGAGGAAGCTAAGTGGAAAGAAATCAACTACTTGCGATCGTAGTTATTGTAGTTGTCATAGCGGGCGCAGGAGTCGCCTTTGTCTTCATGCAGCAGCCATCTAGGCCGCCACAGAATACTCTGATTTGGGAGACAATTGGCAATCCTGACTATATGGATCCCCATGTCAACTATGAGAGCTTCGGTTCGTGGGTACAATATAATATATATGAGACGCTATACACTTACCCGTGGGATAGCGATGTAACCTCCCCCGATGTGCCATTACTGGCTGAAAGTGCTCCAGTAATAACCAACGGTGGTCTAAACTACACAATTACCCTGCGTGAAGGTATTACCTTCCATGATGGTACTCCATTCAATGCAAGTTGTGTGAAATGGAACATCGAGCGCGCAATGAAAATCTTCTATCCTGACGGTCCTGTCTGGATGATTGCAGAACCTCTGAAAGGCGGTGTTGCAGTTGAGGATCAAGCTTTTGGTGAAGGTCCATCTTCGCCAGAATTCAAAGCAGCTTTTGATGACTGGGTTGAGAACTCAGGCGCAATCGAAGTTATTGATACATACACAATCAGATTCGTTCTAGACGCTCCATATCCACCATTCATCTCAGCATTGACCTATGAGGTTGGTGCAATGATAAGCCCAAGCTTTGCTATTGCTCACGCAAGTGATGCATCATATGCAACATGGGAAGGTTATGGTGTCGACTATGGTGAGTATGATAACTACATGGCTAGCCACACCTGTGGTACTGGCCCATACATGCTTACTGACTGGGTACCTGACCAATACATTGAGTTAGATCTCTACACAGATTACTGGAGAGAAGCTGACCAAGATTATGCAGGTGCACTAGAGAAAATCTACATCCGCACAAACGAGGATGTTAACGGAAGATCATTGAATCTCCGAACTGGTAGAACTGATGCTTGCTACTGGCCAACCACAAACGCACTCGATATTTGGGATCCAGACGCTGAAGAGTCATTGAATCCTAACATCTACGTGTCAACTGGTGGCGCAAGCTACACTGTCATGTTCTTTGGTTTCAACATGGGTACAATCAACACAACCGAGGGTGTTTCCTTTACAAGCCCATTCGCTAACAAAGACTTCCGACAAGCTGCATCTTATGCATTCGATTATGATGCATTCATGGAGGCAGCTGTCAACGGCTTTGGAATACAGGCTAAAGGTCCAATACCATACGGTATGTTTGGTTACAACGATACCTCATACACATTTGAATATGATATAGACGCAGCTGTTGACGCTTGGAACTTAGCACTTGCTAACTCAAGCTTTGTAGACAGCATGAATTCACTTGGTTGCACCCTTACTATCTACTACAACAGTGGTAACACTGTTCGTGAGCAGGGTTCACTACTCCTAGCAGATGGTCTTACTGCAATGGCAACTGATGACGCTGCAGATGATCAACTTGCTGCTGGTCTCGATGAAGAGATGACCTTTACAACTCAAGCTCTTGAGTGGTCAAACTATCTCGACTACATTAGAAACCGTCAGATGCCAATCTTCTTCGTAGGTTGGGCACCAGACTATGCAGATCCAGACAACTATGTCTATCCATTCTGTTATCATGTAGGTACATACTCTCAGAGAATTGGTTTCAATAACTCTGATGTCAACATGTACTACGAGCTAGCAAAGGTCGAGTTGAACGAGACCGAGAGAATGTACTACTACAACAAGATCAACGACATCTGTGCTGATGAAGCTCCATACCTATGGGTCTATCAATCAACAGAGTTCAGAACTTGGCGTGTATGGCTGCAAGGTGATGGTCTGATCTACAATCCGATGCACCAAGCATACTTCTATCACATGCATAAGGTCTATAGTACCACGTAATGTGTAAGTTTTAGTCTAAGATGCAGAGGCTTTTGCCTCTGTCATCCTTTTCTTTTTTTGCCAATTTGTAATCAATTAAGCTGCTTCTTTCATGTATAACGATGCTCAATCTTTTGATAACGAAAAATTGCGTCGAACTTGTTATTAAAAACACACCAGTGTTACTAACAAGGAATTGCTGAGTGCTTAATAGTTATATTAAATCATTAATAATTATTTAACTAATAATGATGGTGTGCCAATGAAGAATCTCTCTACAATCACTCCAAACGAGCTATTTCTTGGGTGGTGGAACGAACGTTGGGTCCGTGGTATGGTTTTAATGCTAATCCCCATTGGAATAATTGATAGTGTCTATACAATAGCTATGACATTTCGCTATGGATTTGAGGTTGAATTTAACCCGATAACAAGAGAGCTTCTGGCTGCTGGATTATGGTTCCCTTGGGCAATCATCAATATTGTCGGCTTTACCTTCTTCTGCATGATGGCGGGATCTTACTATCTTCATACAAGGACAAGACCAGAAGGACCTGATACATTCGCTTTGTCTTTTGTTATTGCCCTTCGAATAGCTATGGTTGGTTATAATGTCACATTCTACTACCTTCCCTACGTAGGCGGCATGGTATATCCACCATTTTGGGCAGGTGGGATTTCCTTTATTCTATCACTATATTGGATGAATAAATTACTGAAGCGAAAATATGACATCTCATGGAGTCAAGCTAAGTATTATTTCAAGAGCCGTTATGATAGCTATAAAGATACAAAGTTAATTACTTCTGTAGGTGCCCAGAGAGAAGATACGACTAGTCCAGATACATCCACTATCGCGACGAAATCAATTAAAGATGAATTACCACAAATAAAACTTCCATGGTGGAAGAGCTCATGGATGCGCAGGACATTTTATCTTGCCTGTGGTCTTCTTTCAATATTTCTTATGGGATTTTCAATTCAATTAATAGGTCAAATAACAGGACTGGCTAGTTGGAGAGAACACCATGGTGACTATTTCGTATTGAATGAAATAACGGGACCTCCTTTCATGGCTTCGTTCCTCGCTATCATTTTCTTTATGGGAGTTTCAATCGCCATGATTTTCAAAGCTTTTTCGTCATCTGAGTATAATGATATTTAACATATGTAATCTTATCAACAGTTGATGACTACTATTAGTTTATGCTAAGATAGTAGCATTCTTAACTAATATCCATGAAGCTCTGCTTAGCGCATGACTTGTTAAAGTAAAAAGTCCAATGAGAAAACAGACAAGCTGGAGGAACTACGATGACTTCAAAAGAAACACCTTGGTATCGCAATGTTTGGATTTTAAGAGTTGTATATCTCTCAGCAGCATTACTTTCTCTCCCAGCAATGGGGATAGTGATTGAGTTTGTAAGCGATATTACTGGACTTACAGCATGGAGCGAGCATCATGGTCCT
>JAEOUN010000026.1 GCA_016839245.1 Candidatus Thorarchaeota archaeon | reverse complement strand
TAATAACAGTGATCTTCTTGGCATATGTTTCAAGAATTCGTCGTCCCTCTGAAATAAAACCCACCTTTGATGATGTCGGTACTATGGTCGGCAACAGAGTTGAGGAGATTACAACGGGAGCAGTGCAAGAATCTATGCCAGCCCATCTTGTAAGTGTTGAAGAGGAACGAGAAGAACACGAAGGAGAGGATTTGTGGAGTTAATTAGACTTCACTAAATCTCTATTCCAAAGGCCTCAGAGAATCGTTCAATTCGAATGAATTCTCTGAGAAACTCTCTTCCTTTTTCAGTCAGAAAATATGTCCTGTTGTTACTATCAGGATCCATCTCAGTGATGAGTTCTTTTTCAAGTAGTTCTTCAATGTATTGAGTGAGTCTATCATGGGATAGATTAGCGGCATAGAGTATCTTTGTTGGACCGGCTCCCTCTTCGCCCTCTCTCTGTATAGCATGCATCATGTCAGCTAAGATGCGCATTTTTGAGCGATAGGGACGTTTTCTACTCATTCTTCTCGGCCTACCTGGATTAACATGACCAATAATGACAAGAAACCCAGAAATTGTGCCGCTTGACTTAATAGATAGAGACCTGCGTTCTGTTCTACTTGTGCCATGAATATATGGCTTAGTAAAAGCAAGAAGAATCCTAGAAGGACGTATCCTGCAAATTTACTTCGAGTTGACAAATAATTGAGAGTTGATTGCAACACTACTATAACTAGTACAAGTATCGCAATGACTTCAAGATTTGGATCAACTAGGAATGTTGTTAGCAGTAACAAGTTCAATCCTGAATATTCTGATAGAGAAGAGTCCCTATGTGAAAACGATCGCCTTGTGGATATTGCAAAAAGAATGTATGCCATTATCCTCGAGAATCCATATGCAATCGTAACAATCTCGAAAGTAGAGCTGCTTGGTTCTCTGATGAAAAAATACCATGTTCCGACCACTCTTCCGAACATACCTGCAGATAACACAAGAAATCCGGTAGAGAGATCAGAGAGGCGTTTTTGCCCAGTTAGTCGATATGCCTTACTAGCATAGTATGTCACCATCAGAGCGATAATTCCGCTAATAAATTCAAAGAGAAGATCAAGTCTGATTATACCAAGTCCAGTCTGCATAGGTGACGCCTATCCTATTCTTGTCGTTTATTGGTCTTATTATCAATGGACGAATCATCTATAACTTTTGGCTGATTCAATGCAATTCAGAATCAGAAGAATTCTATTGATTTGCGAATAGATCTACTAGATGAATCATCTAGTTTAATCGTTCATTGCGCCTTTATATTTAGAATTCATAGATTCCTTTGTATATTTTATGATGGAAGTACCCGACAACTGCAAGATGAACAGACAAGTCTACCTTGTCTATTTGAAAGGCGGAGACCTACTCCGCCCTTCCATCACCTTATTCTCACTCTTTATCCTTCTTCCAGATGTGTGACTCGATTTTATCCAAGCGATCCTTGAGGTCTCTATTTTCTTTCTCAAGTTCCTCTATGCTTTTTCGTAATGCGCCAAGTTCCTCAGGTTGTTTGTTCTTGCTAAGCTCTCTGATAGCGACTCTACATTGCCTTACTACTCCGCTTTCCGCAGCAGATTCAGCTTGTTCTCTGAGTACACGGATTAGTGCTACATCCTCATAGGTTGCAGATGCCACTATACCTGCAATTTTCACACGATATGAGTTATCAAGTATAAGGCTTTCAAGAATTGACTTGATTTCAGGTCTTTCCTTCTTGAATCTCTTCCCAAGTCTTGCAAGAATGACTGGTGTCTGTCTCCGTATCCAATCACTTGTTCCTAGCTCTCGATACTTTTCAACAACATCAATTACTTCTATCTTCTCAGTTGCAGCAAGTCCCTCTATACATCCGATTTTGATAATATCATGCCAACTTGATGGACATCTCTCTAGGAATTCGGAGATGATATTGAAACCATCTTCGTGTTGAGTTTTTCCAATAGATGTTGCAGCAGCTGAAACCACGAAATAGCTCTCTTGATCTTTGAGTAAGTTCTTCAACGTTTCAAATGCTCGGTCATTTTGATAGAATTCGCCTAATGCTCTAGCGACAGCTGTTCGTGCTCTTGTGTCTTTGACTGAAGTTGCCTTTACAAGCCATTCAAGTGCTTGATCGGATTTAATGGATC
>JAEOUN010000120.1 GCA_016839245.1 Candidatus Thorarchaeota archaeon | reverse complement strand
GAATATTTCAACATTGATCCTACTCTAATCCGATTGTTTTGGATTATATTCTCTCTTGTCTATGGTGTCGGGATACTTGCATATCTCATTGCTGTCGTTATCATACCTAAAGAATAATCTATGGAGTGATTATCACCCGACAATTCGAATTCTTTTTGATACTCCAAAACACCTTGATAATGAACTGGAAGTATATTGTTTCAACTGGAAGGTAGACTTTATAGTAAAGTTCCGCTATTAATCTAGAATGGAGGTTGAGTTCATGGTTAGTAGAATAATGCTTATTGCTACTGCCGTTGGAATTGCGCTTTTCGTTTTAGATTTAACATTTGGTTGGTTGACATTCATCATTAGCCCTTTTCCTGTGCTTTTTATCATAGCCTTAATCATTGGAATTATCGCTGGCGATATTGGTGATGCTGCGCGTGCCACTCTCATTGCTTGGTTCTTTGGCATACTCATAGGTTGCTTACTTGCGCCATTGATTTTTCTAGGATTATTTTGGACTGATGAAAGCCCTATTACATCAGAGGAACTATTGCTGCTTCCTCTATTCGTTATAATGTGGTCTACCCGTGGATCATTCATTAATATGCAAATTGAAGGCTCTCTGATTACAATTATTACTGCTGCTGCAGTGTGGATCATTATTTGGGCGATTGTAACTCCTGTGATTTATTTACTATCATTTGCAATGGCAGCAATTGGTGGTTTCATCGGAAAAAGAGTACATAAGAAATTGGATTACACTGAAACCAAGACGCTCTATCAATCTAATGGATTACAAGAAATGCAACAATGATTTCTGCCAAGAGGCCCTTGTATTGGAATTGATGTTGAGATGAATAATCTTCATCGAATAGTCCAAACCACTTATTTCAGTCAGATATCGAAGTATTGAGTCAATTCAATTTATCAAAACGATAGAGTGTCTTAGACAAGGTGAGAATACATAGACCCAATCGAGGCAAAGTCATCCAGATTTTTCTTAACTATTTCGAGCCTTAGCACCTTGCTAAAACATGCTTATTTTAATATAATTATTTTATTATATAATTATAATATAATTTTAATAAATACCGAAATATTCAATTATACTAAAGAATTTTATATATTCTGCTACATTAGGAGGAGAAAATCCATGCATAGACTTGGTCTATCCAAAAAGCATGGAGGGATTACCACCCCCTTGGTTCTCTATATTCTCCTTGGATTCCTTTTATTCACCGTCCCTCCTGCAATGGCAATGAGTGGAGCTGATGAGGTCTTTAATATAACACAGATCGGGTCCTTCAGTGCCGCTAATGAAATCCCTAGTTATTTCGAACAATATCAAGACACTACAAGCTTTGAAGATGGCTCAATAAACAATCAAATACCTAGGCAATATTCGGACAAGGTGCAACGACCTGAAGTCAGTGTTGCAGATAGTTTTGGCTTGCCGGATACCATAAATGAAGAATCTATAACAGACTACTGGCAATCTGATGGCTATAATTTGATATCATTAGGCCATATTCCGCACAGTGCAATTTACATTGATGAAGATAGTGATTTTGCGGGTCAAGGCTGGCCTGGTTCTGGTATTGAAGGGTCTCCCTATCTAATTGAGAATTTATTAATAGACATAGGTGGAGTAGGAAGCTTTTGTATCTTAATTCAAAATACACAAGTCTACTTCATAATTAGGAATTGCACAATTGTAGGCGCATCGACCACTAATGCTGTTGGAATATATTTCAATAATGTCAAGAATGGTCGTTTAGAAAACTGCGATTTTTATAACAACTACGATAGTATCTATATCTATGAATCCAGTGATTGCTCAGTTTATGATTGCTACTTTGGTGATTCATTTCATTCTGGAATGATTCACTATTCTAGTACCACAATTGTAGAGCAATGTACTTTCTCAGAACTTAGTCCTGGTTTCAGTATACAATATTCTGACAATATCGATTTGTTGAACTGCTCCTTTTATGGTACTCCAGGAATTGGGTCAAGTGATACTGCACTCTCTATCTTTTACGCAGACTATAGCACTATTGAGAATTGCAAATTCCTCAACTATGATGATCCTGGTACTGAATCCATTCTAGTTGGATATGGTCTTCACAACACAATCTCTTATTGTAATTTTACTAACAACTACTGTGGTCTATATTTTGAAGGTGAAAATAGCGAAGCATCATATAATTACTTCAAGAACAATACGATGGCTGGCATCCTTCTTTTTGGTAGTGATCTTGTAGTTCATGATAATACCTTCTACAGAAATGGCCAATCTGGTTTGTCGGTATATGGAGCTCAGGATTGCATTATTGAGAATAACACAATAACTGAAACTACTGGTATAGGCATAGGTGGATCCGACCTCAGTGTTACAGGCTCAACATTTTCAAACAACACCTGCGTCAATAATGGATATGGTATTGTTCTTGCTGGTGATGGAACTGGGAATACTTTCTCAGGGAATAATTGCAGCTATAACACCTTTGATGGAATCTACCTTGAGAATTGTGATTCAAACACACTTACAGATAACATTTGCAGGTCCAATGGAAGACATGGAATAGTGCTATTCACTAGTGCGAATATGAATACTTTAAGCAGCAATGACTGCAGCTATAACCAAGTTGGGATTCTTCTTGAATACAATTCAAATGAAAATACACTAGAGCTGAATGACTGCTCTTTTTGCATGGTATATGCTATATGCTTACTAGATTCAAGTCATAATGAAATTAGTAGCAATACCTGCAATGATAGCTCCTTTGATGGAATATCTGTTCAGGATTTGTCTGAAGCTAACGAACTTCTCGATAATACCTGCAACAATAATGTTGGCTTTGGTGTCTATGTGAATGGTACCGGAAGTAATACTATAGATGATGGTGAATACAGTTACAACTTGTACGGAATCTACTTGGATTGGACATTTTCTAATATTATTTCATTCTGTCTATGTGAATACAATGATATCGGTATCTTCATAGTCAATGATTATGATGATGCATTAAATGAACTCTCTGACAACAACTGTAATCACAACTTCGATAATGGAATCACTCTTGTTGAGAGTCTAGAAAATACATTGGACCATAATTACTGCTCTTACAATGGTGCAGGAATTGTTCTCTTCTATGCACCAGCAAATGATTTGATGAATAATACCTGTTCATCAAATACGCTGTATGGAATATATTCATTATATGCATATGCAGGTTGGCTGATCGATAATGATTGCAGTGACAATCCCTATGGAATTTGGATAGAAGACTCCAATTCAGTGACAATGCAAGAAAATATACTTACAGGATGCACGATTGGAATATCAGTACTTGATAGTTCAACGCCTTATATAATCGATAACACCTGTACTGGAAACAACATTGGAGTTAGTATCACTGGTGTTAGTACATACGGCTATGGTGGAGGTCAAGTTCGCTATACTCACTGCAGTAACAATACACAATATGGTATCTATCTTGATGGAGCTGATGAAACAACAGTCCATTACAATGAAATTAACTATAATGGGATTGCTGGAGTCTACATTATCAACGCTGATGAGGATGAAGTAATTTTCAATACTATCGATGAGAATCAGTATGGTGTCTATGTTGAGTCTGGGACTTCCAATATGGTTGGCGATAACTGGATTATAAACAACTTAATTACTGGAGTTCACATTGGGTCGGCACCAATCAATTCATTCATGCATCACAACAATCTGGTTGACAATTTCAGAAACGCAATCGATGATGGCATCACTAGTTTGATTGTTTTTAACTTCTGGTCCAATTATACTGGGGAAGATATGGATAGCAATGGCATTGGTGATACACCTCATAATGTCACAGGTGCTGCTAATAATTCAGATCCATATCCACTTGTGTTCTATTCAGGAGCACCAGTATTTATTGTAACACCGACCGACCAAACAGTTGAGTATGGTGACACCTTTACCTATGATCTTGATGCGACTTCATATTCCCCATTAAAAGAATGGAGTATTGATGATACTGAGCACTTTAGTATAAACAACAAAGGAGTCATTACTAACATTGTTCCCCTTGATTTTCACATAAATGAACCCGGTGAATATCCACTCGAGGTTTCTGTTGAGAACATCTACAATTACACTACTCATGCAACATTCACGGTTAGGTGTCAAGATACTGTAAGCCCAACGCTTGAAGGTCCTGACGACTATTCTTTTGTAGAAGGAACACTAGGTCATACACTCAGATGGAATGCATCCGACTTGACACTTGAAGAATACGGCATATATGTGTATAATCCAGAAGGTTACATTCTGGATGACTATTATGGATTTTTCAATCATACAGCCGATTTCATAGAAATCAACATTGACGGATTGTCTGTTGGAGTCTATAACTTTTCAATCTGGGTCCAGGACAGAGCCTACAACCATGCATTTGATTATGTCATTGTTACGGTGACTTCAGCTACAGGCGGATACATATTCATTTCTCCTGAACTTCTTCTCATTGGCGCTGGAACTTTTGGAGTCATAATAGTCATAGTAATTGCTTATACAATTCTCAAAAGGAGAAATCCCTAGTAACTAATTGATGGCCCCATAATAGACATGGGGCTTTTTTTAATCATTGCGAAAATAATGTGGCTTAGTATTCTCTTTTAATTACATGGGAAATCGACTTCTTTAGACTAAAATAAAATGAATTGAATCCTGAATCTTGAAAATGACTAATCACTTGATATGTTGCATCATTAATTAATGAGAACATTTTTTCATGATTATGGAAATCCATATGAGCGCGTTTCAAATAGATAGACATTAGATATCCTAGCGGGGGATTGAGTCATGATCCGTGTAGAAGATGTTTCGAAGAGCTTTGGTGATGTTGTTGCAGTAGATCACGTTACACTTGATATCCCAAAGGGTACAATTCTCGGGATGATTGGTCCAAATGGTGCTGGGAAAACTACACTTGTTCGCATGATGGTGGGCATATTGCAACCCACGAGCGGCTTCTGTTTTGTGGATGAAGTTCCATCAATACATCTTGATTCCAAGCAACGTGCAAACATAGGATACATGACTCAACAGAAGGCACTATATCCTGATTTGACTGCAAGAGAAAATCTAGAATTTTTCGCTTTGAGCTATGGTATTCGAAATTCTCGGACACGAAAAGAACTTATCAATCGTGCCGCTAATCTGGCTCGAATTGTTGACTCGTTAGATCGTGCAGTAGAAGTATTAAGCGGTGGGACCGTGCAACGTTTGAGTCTAGCTTGTGCGATTGTCCATGATCCTGATATCATCTTCCTTGATGAGCCCACTGTAGGTGTCAGTCCTGATCTTCGCATGGAGTTTTGGGATCATTTTCAGAAGCTTTCTCGAAATGGAAAAACAATTGTGATGACAACCCATTACCTCGATGAGGCATCAAGATGCGATTCTGTGGCAATGATCTTTCAAGGGCATATCCTTGCACATGGAGCACCAGAAAAAATCATTGGTTCATTACCTCTTGAGAGTACTATTTCCGGAATCATAGATTCTGAGGATTCAAGCAACTTCAGAAACATCTTTAATAAAATAGCTCCGACCGATGTGAAGGGTCCGCGTTTCATCATTACAACCAATAGTGATGATGTTCTACAAGAAATATTCAAAGTATTGGTGACGTCCGGTATCGCAGTCCATGATATAATTGTAAGCCAACCCGGTCTTGAGGAGGCATTTACATATTTAGTGAGGAGGAGTCAACAATGACAACTAGGATTGATTCTCGACGAGTTGTAACGATAGTACGGAGAATTGCCTATCAGATTCGTAGAGATCGGAGAACTTTAGGTCTGATGATAGTCGCTCCCATTGTTGTTACCGTCCTATTCGCCTTCATGTTTACGGGATCAATTTCAAATGTCCCAACAGCAATATGTATCCTCGATGAACCCTTAAGTACATCATTAGGAGAAACTCTCTCTACAACTCTTGAAAATAATGAGAACGTAACAGTATTCTATAATAATGGTGCAAATGCCTTTGTCGGTTTAGGATCCTCAATTCAAGCAGTTCTCGTAATCCCTTCAACGCTTACTTGGAGTGTAGTCAGAGGCGAGAATGTCACAATCAGTTTATTTGTCAACACTACAACTGAGCTTCAGGCCAACTATATTCTATCGCTCATAGCTAAAATGACATCTGAAGCTTCTTTTGATATGTTTGGTCGGCATGGTATTCAACTAGACCAAAATATTACGTTTGATTTTTCTCTTCCTCCTGTGGGGACAAATTTAACATTCAATCTCACTGTCATCAATGAGGATATTGGATTTCCAGACACAATTGGAGCAATCTTTCAGGATCTTCTCTCTAAGAATGAAAACTTATCCATCACTACTTTTTCAAATCGTGAAGAAGTACTAGAAGCTATTCGGGAAGAGAGAGCTATTGCTGGTGTGTACATGTCATCGAATTTTACTAAGGCTCTACTTAGAGGAGAACAACCTACAATGGAGCTCTTTGTAAATGGAATTGAGAGTAGTGAAGCTGCAACTGCACTGTCAACGCTTCAAGAAAGTCTTTCAGATGCAATTTCAGAGGCTCTTGGAAGAAATACTGAGGTTGACCTAACCTATGTATATGGAGAAGCAGGAATGTCAATGATTGATCTTGTAGGTCCTTCGATGATTGGTTTTCTAAGTGTCTTCTTTGGTTTTTTGATACCTGGAATATTCTTCCTCAGAGAACGGCAACAAGGCACACTTGAGCGGATGCAGGCCTCTCCATTGACTAATGTCGAAATTGTATTAGGGTATGTCATTGCATTTATCGGAGTTAGTCTCATCCAGACATCATTAGTCAGTTGTGTCATTATTTACTTCTCACCAAGACTCCTATCTTCTATTTTGATGATGATTCCTCTTGTTCTGTTACTATCCACTGGTTCTGTCACACTTGCGATTGCAGTTTCATATAGGATGAAGAATGAACTTCAGGTCATGCAGATGATACCTCTGTTCATTATTCCTCAGATGTTTCTGTCTGGACTTTTGTTTCCCCTATCGATGTTACCTGTTTATCTAGTCCTTCTTCCATATGTCTTTCCTCTCACTTACTATGTAATGGCTGTAAAAGCAGTCGTCTTCTTCAATGCGTCATTTCTTGATGTTTTGATGCCCTTAGCTGTTCTTTTACTATATTGTCTACTTGGAATAGTCCTGTCGATAGTAAAGCGTTCTGAGAAATAATCTACAATCTATTAGTGGCTTAATCTATACGGGTTGCCTGCTCTATTGGTTTTTAGATTCTGTTTCAAACTAATTTGTTACCGAAACATCTCATCTAGAGCTCAGCACTACAATTCTGGCACTTTAGTACTCCTTGTTCGTTCTTAAAGCCACAATATGGGCAAACAACGAGTATCTTTGTAATCACTTCTTTCGTAGGTGCGCTTCCATGAATCATTGTTGATGATGGTTGAGGATTTGCCATACTCGCTCTTGCTTGCAACATGCTCTCTCTCCTTTGAGTATATACAGGTGTAGGTGCAACAGGTTTTCGTTTTTGTTGATTACTAGCCATGAGGATTATCCCAAAGACAATCATACCCGTCATTACAAGTGCTGCATTATCTGTCTGCATTGCGGGTTCGTCACTACCAAAGAATAATGCAATGATTGGGAAAGCAACCATGAGGAATCCCATGAAAAATCCACACTTCGATTCTTGCGCCATTATTGTCACCATGGAGAGGTTATTGCTTTAATATGATGTAGCTAACAATGTATGAAGAGACACTCCACATCGGGTTGATCTCTATTATATTC
>JAEOUN010000119.1 GCA_016839245.1 Candidatus Thorarchaeota archaeon | reverse complement strand
GACCGATGGAATGCGTATTGTCATGCTTGCTCCAGATGGAGCTTATAGTAATGAAGATGCTACCCAGACAACCGAATCTGGTCCAGTCGTATCCGCTGGGTCCCGCTGGGTTCGATTTGTTTCTATTATCGAGGTGATTTCAGAGTGAGCCAGAATCCATCTCTCTCTACTCGTGATATCGTCACTATAGCAATTCTTGCCTCTTTAGGTGGAGCACTCAGCACCTTTGTTGGATACCTAGGTAATCTCATTAATCTGGCATTAGGTGTTCCCTTTGGTGCTGGGCAATTTATGGCAGGTCTACATGTCTTCTGGCTTGTACTAATTCGAGCAATTGTTCCAAAACATGGTGTTGGAACAACTGGTGGTCTGTTGAAGGGTGTTGTTGAGCTTTTCACGGGCAGTACTCACGGAATTGTCATAGTCCTAGTTTCATTGGTACAAGGTTTTATCGTAGATTTAGGTGCTGCTGCTGCAGGGAGTAAAGAGAATCCTGCAGAGAGTGTTCGAGTAACTTGGTGGCTTGGTGCTGGACTTGCTTCAGCTGCGAATGTCTTAGTCTTCCAGTTTTTCTATTTCTCTGGAGCTCCTTTTGTATATATCACCGTGATTACAATCCTTGCATTTTGTTCAGGTATAATCTTTGCAGGATATTTTGCTTGGGAAACCCTTGAGTTTCTGAATGATACTGGAACTATTCCTAGTTTTCATAGTATCAAACCAACAATTCAGACAAAGACACCAAAAACACTTGCCTCTCGGAATTTACCTGCGATTATCTTTGTGAGCTTCCTAGTAATTGGTTCTCTCTATTATACATCCAATGTCGCACAAGTATTTGCAGACCCTAATACATGTGAAGTCACAGGACTCGTTGATAATCCTTATTCTTTTACATTAGATGACTTTTCGGATGAAATGGTAACAATTGAGGCTGAATTAGTTGGAGCCTATACACATCTACCACCTGCTAATTATACTGGTCCATTAATTTCAACTATTTTACAAAAAGCACAATTACAACCTGAGGCCTCTGGGTTACAGATTACTGCACGTGATGGATATTCAGTTATATTTGACGATCTTGAGAGTATAATGACCAATGCTCATTTCATTCTCTCCATGGGTGATGATGGTCTTTGGCTTATAGCCGGAAACTATGATGGATCAATGTGGGTTCGTCAAGTAATTGTATTACAAATAATTTAGGCTGGTATCATGTTAGAAGTACAAGATTTGACCTTTTCATATGATAATACAACACCCGTACTTCAATCTCTACGACTACAGATTCATAGAGGTGAGATACTTCTAATTACTGGACCTACAGGTTCAGGAAAATCAACATTAGCCAAATGCTTAGCCGGATTCATTCCTCGAAACATTGGAGGGATTTTTTCAGGATTAGTTCAAATTGATGGAATAAGTACAGAAAATCTCTCAATTGCAGAGTTTTCCAAGATTGTTACTTTAGTCCAACAGGATCCTGATAGTCAAATCTGCACTATAAGAGTATCAGATGAGGTTGCTTTTGGTCCAGAAAATTTTGAATTTGATGAAAAAGTCATTTTGGACATTCTGAATTCATCATTAATTGATGTAAAAGCACAACACTTGGCTAAACGTGCAACTTATTCGCTTTCAGGTGGTGAAAAACAACGAGTTGCTATTGCAGCCATGCTTTCCTGTAAATCTGATTTCATCATCTTGGACGAACCCTCTTCCAGTCTCGACCCACAAGGGATAATTCAGCTTAGAAAAATTCTATTAGACCTCAAGGCAAAAAATGTAGGAGTCATCTGCATTGAACACAATTTGAATGCGATTCAACCCATAGCAGATAGAACACTTTTCCTTGAAAGGGGTACCTTCTCTAATCAACCTCTATCCGGTTTATCTGAACTATCTCTATCTCCTACTCCTAATATTCCAGCTCAACAACAATCGTTACTTACTCTTGAAGGTATTAGCTTCAGTTATGGGACTACTCCTGTAATTAAGAATGTAGATCTCACAATCAACAATGGAGAAATAATTGCTCTCATGGGTAAGAATGGATCAGGAAAGACCACCCTAGTCTCTCTCTTGGGGGGTCTACTCACCCCCGAAAGTGGAATAGTGTATCTTAATGGTAACCAAATTTCAAAACTTCAAGCCAAGGACATTACAAAAAGACTCTCTATAGTATTTCAGAACCCAAATCACCAAATTTTTGAAACCACTGTGTGGAAAGAACAAACTCTCACTTCGGAAATACTTGAATTGGCAAGTCAAGAACAAATCACTAGATCTGAACATCTTCTTGAATCTGCAGGTCTTTTATCTCTAAGGGAAAAGAATCCTTTCTCTCTAAGTCATGGTCAGAAAAGAAGGCTTAATCTTACATCAACAGCAGCCCATAAACCTGACATTTTTCTACTTGACGAACCGTTTATTGGACAGGACAGGGAAGGTCGTCAATTCATTCTAGATATAATCCATGAAACTGTTAATCGTGGTGGTGCAGTTTTAGCTGTCACACATGATGTTAATTTTGCGAGGACATATTGTAATCGTATTCTATTCCTTGAAAATGGAACTATTCTCTTAGATGGAGCTCCTGAAATTGTAATACAAAGATTACATGAAATTGGTCATGATGAATACTCAACTATTGGGGGGCCTAATAATGACTAATCGAATGGAATATGTTCGGGAAGAACAAACTTGGCCTTCAGTAAATCCTCTTGTCAAGTTCTTCCTGTTGATAATAATGCTAATTGGAATCATGATATATCCAAGTTGGAGATTTGGACTTATCCTATTGATTATTGTATTAGGATTATTCAAAACCAACAAAACTTCGCTAAAATTATCAAGGCGTCGTTCAAAATTCATCATTTTATTTTCAATTACAATATTATTATTTCAAATCCTGATTACTGCAAATGGGACACTTTTAGGCTACATAATTCCAAAAATCAATACTTTTGGTCCTTTTCTTCCAATAACTGATTATGGAATTGATAGGGGACTCTCTATTTCAGTAAGATTTCTCTTGATTATTCTATCAAGCATGCTTTTTGTTTCTGTAACCGATCCAACGCTTCTTGCTCATTCATTGACTAGGATAAAAATTCCATACAAATACACCTTTGCTCTTGTAATTGCACTTAGATTTTTACCACTATTTGAAACCGAAAATCAGATTATTCGTTTGGCACAAAAATCCAGAGGGATTCAACCTGAAGTTGGAGGTCTCAAAAAGATACTCAGAACAATTCAATATACATTCTTTCCTCTTCTTGTATCTTCTCTATCTCGAGTTGAGGCTCTCTCAATGTCAATGGATGGACGTGGATTTGGTTACCACAAAACACGGACATATCTACGAAAATCAACTTGGACCACAATCGATACTGTTGCAGTACTAGCTTCTATCCTTTTCATTATGTTCTGTGTTTCGTTATCAGTTGGGCTTCTTCCACAACTATCAATAATTCTCTAGATAAATGAGAACAAGTCCGGTGGTAGCCTAACCTTGCATTCTGTACTTCTTGGAACATACCCGGGAAATGGAATTCGCCTTTGATAATATATTGATCCAACTCCTTGACAAATTTCAGTATCATTATCAAAATATCGACAATCGTGGCATGCCAAATCCAGGGTCATTGAACGCTGAACAGGAACTTCGATATAATCTGCTCTATTTCTGTCCCAATATCGTATCATTTTCATTGTTTTCATATGCATTTGTTTTGCTTGATTCCTATAAACTCCTCAATACTCATCATTTAGAAAATGCGCATTTCAATCATGTTCCATTCCTGTCGCACTATTTGAGTCGCTTTTGCATAAAATATCCCGGTTCTTTCAATCCTAAATCATGACAGGTTTCAAGAGTAATGTCATCTTTTGAATGCAAAAGCATGTATAATCTGCTAAAATTATTCATTTTTGTCCAATTTTCCGCAGACATGAATAATATCTTTTCCAAATTTCGTTGTCTATAGTCAGTATGAACAGTAAAATCATATATCATCGCAATTTCCTGATTGAAGAAAGATTCTCCAACCCATATGAATCCTGCAATATCTTCTGATTCAGATTCTGCTACAAATATTGTATGTTTTCCATCATCTTTGTAATTTTTTCCCCAATATTCATGATACTTCTCTAATATGCTATTTTCAGGTGCATCTGTAGTGAACTCTACTAACTGCCTAAACTTTCTAATTCCAATTGCCTGAAGAACTGCTTCATCTTTTGCAATTCTCTCAATAATTGTAATATGATCCATCTGCTGGCGTGGGTCCTGAGTTACTGGTTCTTTTGAAATTGGAATACATTTTATTTCATAACCATTTTTTTGGTAAAGATCTATTGCGCCAGTATTTCGTACATGAACAAAGAGACCGATATTTCGATTCAACTCCTTTGCAAAGGACTCAGCTCTCTCAAGCAATCTCTTACCGAGTCCCTTTCTTCGAAACTCAGGTTGAACTGAGATATCATATATCCAGAGAGGTCTCTCGAAGTCCCATATATCTTGACCCTCTCTGATTGCCACCCAGATATAGCCTGCGAATTCTCCATTCTCTCCGTCTATCATGAAAATCTTACAGTCAGGACGTTCAAAATCAAATGACTCAGTTATCTCTTCTTTGAACATCTCAAAAATCTCGTCATCACTTTTCTCCGGATGTCCCTTCTTTAGACTTGTATAGTGAACATCGTTGGTGTTTTTTGATGTTTCAAAGCATGACCTGAAGAAATTCTCCATATCGTTTTCAGTCTCTCTCTCACGAATTGTAAAACTCATTCAATATCACTCTCTGTATCTTTTCCAATCTTACCAACTGGTGCCACATAGATTGTAAACTCGTTCTCTCCATCTACTCCAATTAATTCGTCGATTCCCTTCTGGTTATATGCTGCAATAGCACAGGTTCCTGCGCCAATCGACTCACTTGCAAGGTATAAATTCTGGCAGATGTGTCCTGCTTCAATTGCCATATCTTTGTATGCAACGATACTATATCGCCACTCGGATCTATATGGCATCACTGTCCAGATGAAAAACACTGCAGATTTTCCACAGAATGTCTGTTCCCAACATAGATCTGATACTTTATCTTGAATCTTGGAATCAGTTCCTCTAATCAGGAGTAACTTGTGTTCTATTGGCAAATACCTGTAAATTCCAGGGGTAACTCCTTCTACCCAATTTATCACCAGATACGTTTCAAAGGGATGTCTTGCTCCACCTGATGGAACAGTTCGTAGTGTCCACACCAAGTTCTTGTCAACATTTCTTACTCCTTGTATACTCCATAAGAGAAATGAGAGCTCTTCTAATGTGAGTGGTGTTTCACTGAACTTTCTTCTACTTCTCCGTTTGTCTATTACTTTCCTTAGAAACATATCACCAGAGCTGAACTTCTCAGGGCTCACTAAGTCAATAATTGTCGCATCTTTTGAATATGGTTTTTCTAGAGGCGGCGGTGCAATTCCCTTCCTTTGGTGTGGTTCCCACCAGTCTTCAGGAGGAATCTCATCATAGTCGTGTGACTTTAGAAGCCGGCGTCGTTCCTTGATGATATCATCGTACCTTGTCATTGAACACTACCTCTCTCGAATTTTACAGAGTATTTTTTGAAAACGAGAAAGACGTACCTATAAGCAGACCCATTCAAGCCATGATACTATCT
>JAEOUN010000118.1 GCA_016839245.1 Candidatus Thorarchaeota archaeon | reverse complement strand
GTATCTTCCTAGGAACTCCAGCAATCCTTGCAGCTAATTCCACATTCTGCCAGGCATTTAGGTGAGGTAGAAGATTATTCAACTGAAAATGGAATCCGATGAAGTTACGTCTTGCCTCAGTAAGGACACGTTCGCTGAGTTTTGTAATGTCAGTTCTGAGATTAGCCCAATAGACCTTTCCAACAGTTGCTTTGGTAATTCCTCCAATGACATTGATCAATGTTGTCTTACCAGATCCAGAAGGACCAACCACCGCCATAATCTTACCCTCAAGAATCTGAAGCGAGATCCCACTCAAAGCAACGACCTCCAACTCCTGAGCCTTGTAAATCTTGTAACAGTCATTTACACTGACGACAACATCATCAGGGAGGTCACTATACAGGTCAAGTTCTTCTTCAACTTCAATTATATTCATTATATCTACCTCACATATTTCTCAATACTTCTGCAGGGTTTGTATTTCCTGCCTGTCGTGCTGGATAGTAACATGCAATTATCATTGCTGCACATTCGATCACAACAGTAATGAACATTACATAGAAGGGATAGGTTAGAACCTTTCCCAATATTGGCCATATCGATGAGATGCCAAATGTTAGAATTATTGCTGTGAAACCAAAGATTACGCCAAGGACTAGACTAAGAGCTACAGCTGCAAAAACACTACCGGCAAATTCTCCAAAGACCAAACTGACAACTTGTCTTTTCGTAGCACCAATGGCTCTGAACAGAGCATATTCCGGCTCACGTTCGATGACTGCAGAGCCAAGGAATAGGACAATTGACGAAATAGCCATAGCTGCACACATGAAATAACTAATCATTGTCAGGCCTTGAACACCAGCCAAGAAAAGACCGGTTACTGTGTCAGGTCCAAACTCAATAGACTCATGGGTATAGACATCAGTATAAGATAGTGCTTCAAGAGTACCAATAAACTCTGACGCCTCGGTTAATGATGTGATTCCAAACAAGTAAGTTCGAGTCTGGGTAAGACCTGTCACATTGGAAAGATAATCCAAATTCACAAGAGCAAATCCACCTCTTCCAGGTTGAAAATCAAAATAGGAACCATATGGTACGCCTAGAAGATCGTGTGTAGAGGCCATCCCGAATCCAGGGGCACTACGCATAAGCCCGATGATTTTGAATGGAATATTGACCTCCCCAATAGCTCCAGATGTTCGAATTACCAACTCATCACCTATTGAGACATTGAAGAATGTCATATAGTATTCACTAATTATAATCCCATCTTCTGTTTGTTCGAGCTCTGTCAATATGTCCTCTGCATTTGTTTCAATAAAACTCGATTGTTTAAAGTCCCCTATCTCCAAGTAAGATGTTGGATCCACACCCTCCAAGTAGAAAGCTTCAGTATCAACATAAGACAAAGATTGTAAGACAGCTGTCGATCCCTCATAGCCACTGTAATTACTGAAACCATCACTCCAGTTCAGAAGATGTGGAGCAGTGTAGATTCTGACATCTGTGCCCATAGCATAGTTTGCTTCATTGACAAGGGTATTTTCAAAACTCGCAGCCTGAATTAGCATCATAGTAGTAGTGGTTAAAGTCAGCGTGAGAATCACCAGAAGAGGAATAAACTGTCCCTTACGCCTTCGTAGACTCTGTGTAAGATAGAGTCTCTTTTCACCTATTATTCGTGCCACTCGTTCAGATGCATACGCAGTAGCTAACCGCATGGCTCTTGATCCAAGATACGAAGCCGCAAAGAGAATTATTGTCGACATAAGGATTAGGTAGATTGCGGTCTGGTTGGTGGGATTAACGAGGACAGGTACAACGACAAGGATAGTCAGTACAGCTCCGAGGCCAAGAGCGTATGCCTTGATACTGACCTCCTCAGGTATCTCATATGTTGAGCGTGTCGTTGGTTGACCAATCTCTGTAACATCTATCCGTCTTGAAACATGAACAAGATATGCAGCAGGTAAGAACATTGCAATTGCTCCTGCAAGTGCAAACGCCTGTAAAGGAATAACAAGGCTGGTCAAGAACCGATCATATCGGACAGAATCAAACGTCAATAGCCCTGTTGATGATCCCATTAGTGGTGACATGAGATATGTCAATATTATACCTAGAATAAAACCTAGGATAGAAAGGAGTAATGATTCCCAAATGAACCCAGCAAAAATCTGGTTAAACGATGCTCCTTTCGCCCGTAGAGCACTAATCTCTCCCTTCCTTTGGGATACTGACGTTTCGGAAGTAAACAAGGTCAACATGAGACTCATGACCATTATCGGCACTGCAAGAATAATCAAGACTTGACTCGAAAGATATGTTGAGATATGTGTCTGAAGATTCTGTATATTATCAAGACCTATCACAGATAATTGATCATCACTCTCTTGAACAAGGTCCTTAGTTGCTAACATGTGTACAGCAGCAAGAGTCGGGTCTGCTTTTATTAGCCCTTCAGCAGAACCTCGAACAAATCCCACTGGAGAGAAGTAACCGTTATCAGTTATCTTGTCGATGGTTTCTTGTCCCAAGTCGTCCTCAAGAATTAGAACTGCATCTCTAACTCCTAACACACTTACCTGAGGACCAAGGGGGTCATAATTAGGGCGAGATATAGAAGGAAATGAATTTGATACAACAGAGGGTTTTGTGATATCATAAATACCTGCAACGGTTAGATTTTCAATGATCTGTCGATCAAGGAGAAGAGGATCAAAGGGGCGAGCACCTACAGGTACGTATCGATTACGAAGAACGTCAATACCAATCTCTGATCCAATCTGGATATCTATTTGACCATCAGATAATTGATAGGCAGTATCACAGAAGTATCGTGATACAATTACTTCTCCGGGGTTGATAGAGAAGTTGCCTTCAAAACTAAGTTCTGATTTCCATACATTCAGAATTTCTTGGGTCACCGCGATGACTCTTCCGTCCTTTATTCCAAAGCCATAGTTCGGATCAGTCATCCGGTACGCCTCCCAGTCAGGCGTGAGATTAACGATTCTTAAAATGCCTACAGTACTGGGTGTAATGTGCATATATTCAACGTAGGGATTGTCTGCAAGCATTGCCTGAGCTTCGAAAAGATGTGAATAGTTTAGATTGGTAGCGATATTTTGAACACTGAACTGGTAAGCGTTATCAGCAAAATAATCTTCAATAGCGAATTGGGTACCAGTTTCTGTCCATGCAAAGACAGTAGTTGGGACTGCAACACTGATAGCGAGAATCAGAGCAATCCCAATATTACGTGCTTTATAGTTCTTTATTGAGGTGAGTGCATAGTTGATTGGCCATAGTCGGTTTCCTTTGAGTAATTTTTTGCTTGTCTTTTTAGCCATCTTTTTTCACCTCACATATTTCTAAGGACAACTGCTGGTTCTGTTCGCGCTGCTTCCCGGGCCGGTAAATATGCCCCAATTATCATAGTCGCAATTTCAATCAGTAAAACGATAGAGAGGAACTGAATGGGAAATTCAAGAGATGCTGCCAAAATTCTGGAGAAGGGCAGCATTCCATTCAGTATGAAACCCATAATATATCCAAACACGGCACCCAGAATCAGGCTAAGCAATAACGAGGCAACTACCACGCCTGTGAACTCTGAGAACACCATGGTTACAATCTGTCTTTGAGATCCTCCGATTGCTCGCATAATAGCATATTCCTTTCTGCGCTCTCGCACAACAGAACCTAATGAAATTGAGAGAGCAAAGATACTGAGGATGAGAGACATAACAAATCCAATGGAGAATAGGCCTTCCACGGTGTTTAGGAATAGTGCGGTCTGTAATGATTTCGTTTTCAGGTCGAATTCTTCAGGGGTTGTTGGATATATACCAGGGAGTGACCAAAGGTCATCGAATAGCTGAGTGTGGTTAGTACCATCTGCAAGATTTGCTAGAAAGAGTGTAGTTGTCTCTTTCTGAATGGTTTCAGACACAAAATCAAGGTTTGCAATAGCGAATCCGCTATATCCAGCCTGATAACCGAAACCTGCGCCAAGTGTAGAGGAAGGAATGTCATTCACTGATGCATAACCAAATCCAGGCGCACTGTACACTATCCCAACAACAATAAAACTCACAGACTGTGTAGAACCAACTCCAGACATCTTGAGAACAAGACTATCACCTATTGTCTTGTTTATGAACACAGAAAGGAATTCGCTGATAATGATGCCATTTGGCGTTTCTGCAAGAGTGCTTAAGACAGTCTGTGCATCTTGATTTGGAAAACTGGACTCGTCAAATTTCCCTATCAACGCATAGGCTGCCGCATCTAATGCTTCCACAGTTATATCACTAGAGCCAACTTGACCCCATGCACGAAGGACTGGACTGATTTCTTCAACACCGTCTACATTTGCAATTGTATCTGAATAGTTAAAGAATTTTGAAGTTGATTCGATACGCAGGTCCGCACCAACAGCATATGTCACTTCGCGATTCAAATCTACTCTAAAGCTCTCAGATTGAACAGCAAATGCAATTGTTGTTGACATGGTGAGTGCAAGTACCACCATAAGCGGGATTATACGTCCTTTTCGCATCTTGAGATACCCAGCTGAAATCAGGTTCTTCTGCCCGAGTGCGAAAGATAGTTTCTCAGAAATTCTAGCTAGACCGACTCGAGATAATTTTGAACCATTATATGCTAAGAAGAACCATGCTGCTGTCCCCAAAGAGAGTTCCATTAGGAAGAAAGTCGGGCTTTTGGGTAAGAGAATCATCAGAACCAGTACCACAAGCAGAAGCACTATCGATGCTCCTATGGTAAAACCGTGACTCTCAGTCTGCTCTGCTGGATCATCTGTAACTTCCATGAGAGTCAGACCAATCTCAGTCTGAGCAGCTTTACGTGCGCGATAGAGAATGAATAACATACTTGGAAGAACTGTAAGCCCTATTGCACGAATTATTGTGCTACCCGTAACAACCGTACGATTAAGGTAGTAGAGATAGAGACTCCAATCAAAAGTCATGAAGCTGGTTGAAGCAGGAATAAGAGGAGCAAAGAAAACGCTTAGAATTATTCCCATTAGAATTGCCAAGCCTGAGATAATCAAGGTTTCCCAGAGAAAGATTGATGATACCTGAGAGTAACTTGCACCTTTTGATCTAATAACACCGATCTCAACTGTTCTCGGAGCCATAAATGTATCAGCTGCAAAGACTGAGAAGAACAGTGCAAGGAGAATTACAGGAAGTGCCAAGATGGATAATGATAATGATGCAATATAATCTTGAACAGCATTATAAATTCCCCAGATTTCGTCTGCACCATCCCAAGTGACATTATAGAGCTCTTGAGTACGATATACAAGACTAAAGACATTGGATACTATTTTATCAGGACCTGCAGTTGCAAGACCTTTTGCAGACAACCTCACAAGAGAGGACCGGGGAAAGAAACTGTTTTCACTGATAGTGTACGGAGTAATCGAATCCTTGAGTAGCATTACGCTATCACGAAGCCCTAGAACAGAATAGTAGGTATTACTAGCTTGAATCCAGTTAGCTCGTTGCATTGATGGAAGTGCTCGTTCAATAAGTGAATCCGTCGTCAGAGGATCATAGATGCCAACAATCTTTAGCGATGTTACTCTTACCCTATCAAGTGACCCAAGAGAGGCTGGCTGAGTTACTACTTCTCCAGTAAGAACATCGATATCAATTGTATCATTGATATCGAAGGTGATATCATAGACATGTTCTGCAAGAGCGATGAAGTAGCTTGATACTAGAACCTCTCCAGGATGAAGAGTAAAGGAACCTTGAACGAAAAAGTCACGTCTTGACAGATTTAGAAATTCATTATCAATAAAGATGACTCTGGTATCTTTGATATTTTGTGAGTAGACAAAGGATGAGATATCATACTGTTTCGAATCTGAAAATGATGTATTTACATATGTTCCATTAGTATTATAGCCCGAGATTATTCCTACAGTTGAATTCATTCGATATGTGCTTTCAACCAGAGCGTCATTCATCATATATTGATCAACCATATCAAGTGATTCAGGAAGGTCCGGATTAGCCACAAAATTAAGTTGGTATGTGTTCTGCTCAAGATGTTGATAGATACTAACATAGACCCCTGTATCACCCCAGACCATCGTAGAAGCAAAGAGACTGATTCCTAAGCTAAGAGTCAGAGCTAGGCTGATTGCTCTGAAAGGATTAGAACGAAGTGAACTTATGGCATAAGATAAACCATAGGCATTGTTACCTTGGGATTTTAATTTAGTCGTTTTCCTCGATACAGCCACACATATCACTCCTACATGGGCTCTTCTTCACTGGCAATTTGTGATTCCTTCTTTGAAGCAATGTCAACTTTACTTGCTTTGAAGAAGTCACCAACAAGTTCATCCACCAGAACACCATCACGAAGTAGTAGGATACGATCAGCCATACGAGCAGTTTCAGGATCATGAGTTGCTGCGATAACGGCGCGGTTCTGCTTCTTTGCAAGGTCCCTCATTAGTTGAATGATTTCTCCTCCAGTCTTGTGATCCAAATCGCCAGTAGGTTCATCGCAGAGTAAGACAGTAGGATCATTTGCCAAGGCTCTTGCAAGAGCTACACGTGAACGCATACCACCAGAAAGTTCGTGAGGCATATGTTGTGCACGGTGATCGACAAGAACAGTTTCCAGCAGTTTTTGAGCTCGTTTTTCTCGTTCTTCTGGAGGGATATCATCTAGAAGCATTGGTACTTCAACATTTTCAAAGGCAGTGAAAATTGGTAACAAATGTTGATCTTGAAAGAGCACACCAATTTTGTGTCTGCGCACCTTCGACATCTGGTCATCATTTAGTTTGGTAATATCTTGCCCATCAATCAAGATTTTTCCGGAAGTGGGAGTATCAAGACCACCAATAAGATTGAGAAGAGTCGTCTTTCCGGAACCACTTGCACCAACAATCGCAACAAATTCACCACGATAAACAGTGAGATTGGTCCCCTGAAGGACCTTTATAACGCGAGACCCATCTTGGAACTCTCTTCGAAGATCGATACACTCCACTGCTGGCTGTCTTTCCTCTGTCAATGGTGATTCACCAGATTTCGTTTTGAAATACCCCGTTTTAAGGGAAATGGATTGAGCAGTTTGTATAATTGTATAGTTGAGATTAACGAAAATCCCTTATGCACCATCTTATTCTGTCTAACATCATGCAGGTTTTTGCAGTTTCAGGATATTCAGGAAGTGGAAAGACCACGGTAGTTGAAAAGATAGTAAGCACTCTTACTAAAAGAGGGCATTCCGTCATTACCGTGAAGAGCTCAGCACATGATGTAGATGAGGAGAGAGGAACAGATACCTGGAGACATAGACACGCAGGTGCACAAGAAACAATCATGTTAGGACCAAAAAGCACAGTAGTACATTATGGTGAGCGTCGTACTCTTAATACCCTTATACAGGAAGAAGATGCAGACTATCTTATCATCGAGGGAATGAAGAGTAGTGATATTCCAAAAATATGGTGTGTTGGACCTTTGGGTCTAGAGGGAGAGCAATTACCATCGTCTGTCAAAGCCATTGTAGTCTGGGAAAAGAGTGAAAAAATGCAACACGATTCCATTCCAATCATAGAGGCAAATGATGTAGACGGGATTCTTGCTATAATTGACCAAGAGGGTATAGATTTCGCTACACTCAATCTCTAATCAAATCAAAAAAGGTGCGGCTCAGTTACCCCTAAGGTCGATCATGTGTTCATAATCTCATATAGGAGATCATCACTGCCGCAAGATTTCATAATGAAGTTCAGGATAATAGTTTTGTCCAACGATAACAAAATACGTATCGTAATCCTCATCACAAATAAGGAGGAAACTTATACGATGAGAAATATCGAAGTGAACCAATTCAATCTTCATGACACGATTGAATGTGGTCAGACATTCACCTGGCGACGAGAGGGTAAGGGGTATGTCAATTCAGATGTTGGTCAAGTTGTTTATGTTGAACAGAGAGACGATAGAGTATACTATGAGACCTCCTCTCACACAATCGATCTTAGAAAACTCTTTAGACTTGAGGACCCATTGACTAAGATACAGGAAGAGATTTCGCGACCTGGAATCATGCAGCAGAGTATCGCCTTTGCACCAGGTCTCAGAATTATTCAAGATCCATTCTTTCCATGCCTTATCTCATTTATCTGTTCTACGCAGAAAGGAATACCTGCTATTCATACGCTCATGAATAATATTAGAAGTAGATATGGACCAATGTATAAATTTAGAGAGAAGTCGTATTTCGGATTTCCAACTCCAGAGACCCTTGCTAATGTGTGCCTCAATGATTATGATTGTCTGGGCGCAGGATATCGTTCAAGCTATATCCATAGAACTGTTGAAACCATCAATAGTAGCGAGATCACAGAGAAGATCTTTAGTTGTATTGATTATATGGATGCACATAAGTTACTGAAGACACTTCATGGAGTAGGTGACAAAGTAGCGGATTGTATCTGTCTGTTCTCACTTGGTTTTCTTGAAGCATTTCCAATAGATGTTTGGATTGAGCGAGTGATTCGAGAACATTATCCTATCTTTGCAAAAAAAGGAAACTCCTATGCCAAGAGATCAGCTGCAGCAAGAGAATACTTCGGACAATATGCAGGATATGCACAGGAATATCTCTATTATTTTTCAAGATCTAATAGTCAAAAACCTTGATACTAGAAAGTCTGCTTCTTGTCCTTTTTCTGAGCATACCACGAATGATTTGTCAAACCTTTTGAGATCTCCCAAGCTCTTGTTGTATAGAATGCAATTGGATTCAGAATATACTCACAGAGAGGATCAAAGGTCAGTCCAAGGTAGACAGGACAGAGATTATTGGTCTGCAGTTTCTTACACCCAGTGGGGGTATAACCGGTAGACTCAACGTCACCACGACTTGATTTCTTGGAGGCAATATGATCAACCTGATATTCAATCAATCGTGTATTCTTATCGGGTGAATGTCCAAATACCTTGTTCACCTCATCCTCATTCATACCAATCCGTAAGAGGAAAGCAGCTAATGCAAAACGCGCATCGTGCGAGAGATTGACCTGTCCACTTCTTGAGTCATCATACATCTGTTGGATACATGGTGGAAATGCGGAGGTCACCTGACCAGTCAACTTGAATGGTTCTGTCTGACGTATTCGTGTCTTCATTTCAGCCTCGATTCTCTGAACAGCCTCAGTCAAGCGACGAGGTAGTTTTGGAATATCAAGTCTACCCTCAAGGATAATCCGTTTTGCTTTTCCAGAGATTAACCGATTGAGCTCTTTTCTTCGAACATAGACCCATCCATCATCAACAAGACGATTAATGAGTTTCCACTCCTCCGCATGAAAATCAGGAGCAACCTCAAGAAAGTTCTCAAATTGCATCTTGAACTCAAAGGTTCGAAGTTTGATATCGAGTTTTGCTCTATCACCAAGAGACCCTGTTGATTCAACGACCCAACCAAATGCACTCTTACATAGATCAATAACGAACTGAGTGTCTTCATCAGCAAGATACTTGTTCACTGCTTTTGATTCAGCTTCAGCTTGCCGTGCGCGAAGGCGAGGATTGCCAATCTCTTCAACGATAAGTCGGGATGTGGGATAAATCAAGACTTCCTTTTCATCACGTAGAATAGGAAAATCAATCTCTTTATGGGTCAATGCTGAAAAGATGCGTTTTTCGGCGGCTTCAACAATAAAATGATTTTCAGGCAGTTCAAGAAAATCAACAAGATTGCCCATATCTCTTGCAAATCGTTGAGATTCCTGTCTAGCGCCTGGGGAGAAGAAATATTTCAGTTCTTGAAGGCTGCTTGACATTCTATCTCTACCTCTTATTACCATCTCTCAAATGTTGGCTTGTAGTCATCCACACCGCGATTATAGAACTTTTTTCCACACACCGCACACTTGAACATCTGGATTCCTCTCATCATTGCCCAAGTATCAAGCACACGATTTATTCTCGTACTATTGCACTGTGGACAATGAAGACCACTCTCATCGTACGCCCATGGTGATTTGCGGCGATTATCTGACATGCGTTTTCGGATCCTACATCTTTCAATTCTGGTTGTGTCATTTCTTACCAAAAACAACTGCGCGTATATCATTAACGCCTATTGCATTAATATCTCTAAGTCCTGCATTCTTCATTAGTTTAGTGATGTCATCAATTGAGTGTCTGCACATATGTGGATACCGCTTTCTTGCGTGTTGTTCATCCATCCCTCGTTCCATCATAGCCTGTACAAAGGCGTCTACATTTCCAGAGACATAATCATAGATCACATAGAATCCAGTAGGAGTAAGTGTGTTTACAATCTGATGGACAAAATCCTGTGGATCTCTAACCTCATGTAACATGAATCCGCAGAATGCAAAATCGATTGTCCTAGTTTCAATAGGTATCATAGTGCTATCAAAATCAATCTGAACAAGTTCAAAGGAAACAGGTGCCAATCGTTCCGCAAATAGGTTTCTAGCATACTCTAGCATCTCCGAGCTTTCATCCAGACCGATGACTTTCTCAGCGTCATATATGCGTGCGACATCAATAAGAAAAAGGCCTGGTCCACAACCAAAATCTGCCACGATCTTTCCTGATTGGTTTTCGGTCATTTTCTGTACGGCATTCCAGAAGTATTGATCGTATCTCCGAGTATAGGAATCAACCATTTGTTTGATGCGGTCATGATCCTTCCAATCAGCTTTTGCTAGTTCATCATGTGACATTTTATGCTCGTCCTAGAATGTAATCAGATCTTAGTACAAGCCTCATAAATTCGTGAAGACTTTGTTGCTGAATTTCTGAATCACTGTATAGTTTTTTCAACTCGTTCTTTCTGCCCTCAAGTGAAGGGTTAGTTCCTTCATTGATAAGCTTGTAAACAGAATTTGGACGCTCAACCCATCGGCAGAGTTCCTCGTTTTCAGAACTCAGAAAGAGGACAACTGGTGTTTTTCTCTTACCATTCACTTTAAACTGCTGGTGATATCGTGCGTTGGCATCACTGTCTAGGATTCTTAATTCTATCTTTGGTGACGCATCGGCAATTCTAGCCAAGACAGGAAGATTTCCAGCTGTGTCGTCACATCTGTCATTTCCAAGGACAAGAATGCGAATGTTGTTTTGGATATTCCTCAATGAATCATAGTATGATTCACTCATTACTAAATCACTATATCTAGCTTTCATCAATTCGATATTTTCACGTGCGTTTCTCAAGAATTCATCGTACTCTACTGCCTTCTGCCATTCTGCATTCTCAACCATGTTAATCAACTCAAAAGATGTGAAAGAATTCTACTGGGATTGACCCAATATACTATTCACAG
>JAEOUN010000117.1 GCA_016839245.1 Candidatus Thorarchaeota archaeon | reverse complement strand
GCATTGATCTTGGCCACGGGTTCATGCTGGTTCAGAGTACCTGAATCAATCCATATCGAAGTGAATGGCGAACTACCCAAAATGGTAATGAGTAAGGACTTAATTCTCAAAATAATATCTGATCTTGGTGCAGATGGAGCAAATTACCAATCCATTGAATTCTGCGGGGACACTATTGAAAACATGACAGTGGGGGAGCGAATGACAATGTGTAATATGACTGTGGAAGCTGGAGCTAAATGTTCGCCGATGCTTGTAAATAAGCATGTCAGGAATTGGTTGAATTCACTTGCACCATCTAAGAAATGGAGAGAAACCGTTCCAGATTCAGATGCAGAGTACATTGAGTCTTATGAATATGATTTGAAACAAAATCCATTAGAACCAATGGTGGCAATTCCAGACAACCCGACCAACGGGACGCCTGTGCAAGAAGTAATTGGTGTGCCAATCGATCAAGCATTTATTGGTTCATGTACAAATGGGAGAATAGACGATTTGGAAATTGCGGCAAAGATATTGAAAGGCAAGAAGATCCGCAAAGGAGTAAGACTGATTATCACGCCTGCAAGTAAGCAGACATATATGGCCGCCCTAGAGAGAGGACTAGTCAAAGTCTTTATGGACGCTGGGGGAATCGTCACTAATTCAACCTGTGGTGCATGCGTTGGAGGACATCTTGGCGTATTAGGTGCTGGAGAAGTATGTATATCTAGCACAAATCGGAATTTTAAGGGAAGAATGGGACATCAAAACTCTAGAATATATTTAGCATCACCAGCAACAGTTGCAGCAAGTGCACTACAGGGAGCAATAGCAGATCCAAGGAGTATATAGAAAGTGTTGGCCAATTTGAAAAGCATCACTGGAAAAGCGTGGGTCTTTGGCAATAATATGGACACAGATCAAATCATTCAAGGTCAATACCTCACCCTACTTGATTATTCAGAAATGGCAAAGCATACATTCGAAATTCCAAGACCCGTTTTTGCGTCAAAAGTCAAAAAGAATGACGTTGTGATAGCAGGTCGCAACTTTGGTGGAGGGTCATCACGAGAAGAAGCTCCAAAAGTCTTACTTGAATCAGGCATTGGTTGTGTTGTAGCAGAATCCTTTGCTAGAATATTCTATAGGAATGGTTTCAATGTAGGTCTACCTCTTTTGATTTTACCAAATGTTTCAAAGCTTGTCAAGGATGGAGAAACAGTGACAATCAATCTTGAAGATGGAACACTTACAATTCGTGGAAGTGGTGATATACTCCATGGAAAATCTCTCCCTGAGAGAATGCTTGACCTTTTGAAAGCAGGTGGAGCAGTTTCTTGGTACAAGCAGACAGCAAGAAAACGCTAAAAGGCTAGAAGTGATAGCGGCATAAGATACTACCATCAGAGAGGTCTTTCTATGAATGTACTGATGTTTCTTCTAATATCATTAGTAGCACATTCAATACCAATTCCGTTATCTGCCAGGTTTACACGCTCAAACCTGCTAATCAAATGGCTACCATTTCGTCTCATATGGGGAACTGTTGCATGGGTAGTTATTTGCCTACTATTTATGGCATCATTACCTTGGGCTGTTCTTGGCTTGATTATGAGCTTGGGAGCTATTATGATGGTCACAAGCGGATTTCGACTTGGTGGAGATGTTGTGGAGATGTTGCAGGGAATTCGGGTACCTTTTGCATGTCTTGGACTTATCATTCTCATCACAGTTCCAATGTTTTCAGGAGTGATAGGATGGACTTCAGGGGTTTCGAATGCAGAATACTTTGACTCAATGATCACAGAAACAGACGATCCACTTTTCACGCAACCAATTCCAGATCATATGGTTCGCCTTGTCACGGAAGAATACGCAAAATATGTAGCAAAGCAACACATTTCTCCATTTGGATCTAATGCAGAAGTTGCTTCAGCACACATTACAAAAAGGAATGGAACGCTTGTGTGGGTCTGTACGATAATATCTACGAACGTATTGGCTCAAAACTATGTAAAAGGGTTCATTGTCATTGATGCAAATGACCCTCAGTCTACTGAACCGCATTTTATTAATTCAACAACCATCCCTGTAGGAGAAGGACTATTCTGGGATAAGAATATCCAATTTGGAAACTATCTAAACGATATGAGTATGCTATATGAATACGCATATCCAACATGGACTCCTTCAGGCGATCTTGTGTATGTTCAGACAAGAACACCAATCGGTTTTGACTTTGTAGAGAGAGTGGTCGGCCCTATAGTCTATGCTGAAAATGGCAGTGTATTCAGATATGCAACTATTGAAGAAACTCCGGAGTGGATTACTCAGACATACTCTGAAGAATGGCTTGAACGTCAAATTACGAGATGGGGAGGATATCGCCGTGGAGATGGATTCGACCTATTTGCGGGAGGATTCCTGTGGTTTGTAGCACCATCAAGTGATAGATTGCAAATTCATGAAGATACCAGATACATCATCAATCCAGATTCTGGAAGGATTGAAGCATTTATCGCTGTACATCCGGTCACATCTCCAAGCACGTTAGCTGGAGTGTTTCGTGCAACATCAACAGAGGTGTATTATCATGACCTTAGTGATGAAGGCTATGTCAGTGGATATGCTGCTGCATCAAATGTGATTGCAGATATCGGAGCTCCAGCAGACGGGTATTACTATGGAGCAATGCCACTTCTTTATCCTGTGCAAATTACACCCACTGAAACTAGATGGACATGGTACACTCCAATATATTGGGCGGACTCATACTATGATGAAGATCTCGATGAATATGTCGCAAGCAATATGAGATTGCACGCGCTTGGGATGGTCGATGCATCAAATATTGATAGATTCAAATGGGTAGCTCTTGGAGGTTCACTATCTGGAGAAGCACTTGTTCGTGCTGTAAGAACTGAGTATGTCAATCTCCTTGGCGGCTCAATTGAAGAGGAACCATCTGATACTTTCAATATTACTGCAACAGTGAATGCTAAAGCTTCGTATACTAAAAGCAATGAAGAGCACATTATACTACGGACGGACAACTCAACATATGAGTTTCTTGAGGGTGCACCAAGCTGGATGAGTACGGCAGATTGGTATACTCTTGTCTTCTTAGATGCAGGAGATAATTTCACAGCAACAATTCAAGTTGTTGGAGATGTCTATCGAATCATAGCAATAACTAAGAATTAGTTAATGAGGAGGGTTTTATCCCTCCTTTTCCTCTATTTCTGCAGTCTTGTATGCATTATGCAATCAATTAATTCAAAGGAGAAGAAAAAAATCATCTTCTCCTATTTAGGAAAGAATTCTTTGAATACCTCTCTCTGGATTAGAAATCTTAGAATTTCTGCGGTCCCGCCACCAATGGTCATTAATCGTGCATCTCTCAGGAATCGCTCAACTGGATAATCTGTTGTGTAGCCTGTACCTCCAAGAATCTGAAGTGCATCATTAGTAATCTGGACTGCAGCTTCAGTAGTATAGAGCTTAGCGATTGATGCCTGTTTTGTTATCTTTTCACCTCGGTCATACATTCTAGCGGCAGTAAGCGTTAATGCACGACCTGCTTCAAGTCTCATAGCCATATCAGCGATCTTAAAGCTCACACCTTCAAAGGCACTGATAGGTCGTCCAAATTGGTGCCGTTCTGTTGAATATTTCACAGCAATCTCATAGGGAGTTCTTCCATAGCCAATCGCTTCACCGGCAATTGCAGTTCGTTCTGAGTCTAATTCATCCATGAGAATATGAAATCCTTGTCCAGGCTCGCCAAGAATCATATCAGCTGGAACTCGTACATTATCTAATTTCAGCCAAGATACTCGAGCAGATTTCATTCCCAATAGATCATGATCCTTTACAACACTAAAACCATCTGACTTTGTATCAACAATGAATGCAGTCATTCCATCCTTTGATTTGACTGTAGGATCTGTAATCGCGAAAGCGCACATATAATCAGCTTGACTACCATTTGTGATAAAGCGCTTCTCACCATTCAGAATCCAATCATCACCATCTTTCTCTGCTCGCGTTTTCATCCCAGCAGTATCGGAACCGACATCAGGTTCGGTAATGCCAATGCATCCAATTTTATCCCCAGCAACAACAGGCTCTAGATACTTTTTCTTCTGTTCTTTTGTAGCAAATCTAGCAAGTGGCATTCCATAAAGAGTAGTTGATGCCATACGAGCCATATCGAGTCCACCATTAGCAGCAGATATCTCCTCAGCAACTATAATTTCATAAGATAGACCTCTATTCGAACCCCCGACAGATTTGTCATGATGAACACCCATGTATCCAGCTTTGCCAATTTTTCGAAGTAACTCTCGGGGATAGGGTCCCTTATCAAGCTCGTCAGAGATAGGAGCAATCTCTTTATTGCAAAAAGCTTGAATTTCTTCTCTAAATTTCACTTCATCCGCAGTCCAGAGCACATTTGAAAGATACTTTACCATTGTCGAAACCTTACTTGGATTGAGGATTCCTTACTTAAATCCATAACTAATGGCGGTTGATAATCATCGGATAACATGATAACGAAATCTTTTCTCCTCATCCAGTGTTACTTCCACCCTTGCATCGATTTGAACTTCTTCTTCCTTTTCAGCAAGACAGAGTACCATAGCCTCCTTGTCAAGCTTAACCAAAGCCAGACCAATAGGTTCTGAAAAACCCTGAGGTGGAACATGAAGAGTTGTATGACTTATGATTACACCCTTATTATCCAACGAGACCATCTGCATAGCGCCAGCTGCTTTTCCACAATAGGGGCAGGTCTCTCGAGGAGGAACCAGAATCTGACCACAACGTCTGCATGATGATGCTTCAATCTTCATTTCAAATATCATGTAGACTATCTGATGATGTAATGAAAAGATTTCCGTAGCTCATTGAGAGCCTTTTCATTACAATTCATCAACATCTAGAACTGATTCGAGAAGGCTGATGAGTTCATTCTTGGATAGTCGTCTTAATTCACCAGGACTAATTGTATCACGAATATCTTCAGGCAGTAGTTTGATGAGCTCCCTTTTATCGAGGTCGGTAAGTGAACGACCACTAAGAGACGCTTCGGGGGGTGTAGAAGGTACATTATCGACTTTTGTGTCCAGAGGTGGTTCCTCAGAAGGTGTATAGGACTCAACTAGGTTTTTCACATCTTTCTGTGACATCTTTTCAAGATCTCTTTCGGGGATTGCATCACGGACCTCTGGAGGTAGACGATCAAGAAGCTCGTCTTTTGAGAGTTCATCAAGAGATACTTCATCATCAGTGATCTCTTGTTCAATAGGTGAAGATATCTCTTCAGCTTCAGGTTCAACAGAAATACCTTCAACTTCGAGTTCAGAGGGCTCTTGAATGGCATCCTCTGGAGATGGAGCTTCTTCGACTTCTGATGATATCTCACCAGTATCTTCCACTAATTCAGGTGTCGAACTGGGAATCTCCTTAGGTTCAATCTCTTCTGGAGCAATCTCGACTTCTCCTACAGACTTGATTTCTTCTTCAGGAGATACTCCAAGAGATTCATCAACTTCAGGCTCAGCGGGTGTGACTTCCTCTAAGGTCTCTTCAGCCTCACTGCCAAGAGCTGCGGTCTCAGCCTCAGTTTCGTCAAAGCTTGGTTCTATTGGCTCAGAGGGTTCAATAAATTCATCCCCTGCAAGAGGAGTAGATGCTGCATCAACTGCGTCAGTTGCAGCAGCGCTACCTCTTCGTCGCATTGCCACAATTGCTACACCTAGAATAGCAATACCTGCACCTCCACCTACTGCTACGAGTGTCATTGTATTAGGTGCAAATCCTGAAGTTCGAATCCATTGGATTTCTATACTCTTCCCATCTAAATTGAGAGAAGTAATGCCATAGGCATTTGAGGATACACTAGCAACAGTAAATGAATAGTCACTGCCAGTATTCTTTACAACAGAGACTTTCCAGTATTCATTAGTTGAATCATATGTCATGTCAATAGAGTCGCCATTATCATCTAACAATACAACACCATCAACAACAGGAGTTGTGTCATATTCATAGACAAGAGTTACATGAATCTCTGTAGCAACACCAATGCTTTGTGAGAGAGCTGTTGCAGTAATTGCAGTCAATTTGACTCGATCCCAGACAATTGAGATATCTGATACAGACTGAACGAATGCATCAATCTCACCAAGTGAAGCACTGGTCACACCAAATGAGAAGAGACCAACATCAGACTTTGATACTGATGCAGAATAAGCACCAGCATTCAACACAAGCTGAACATCATCAGTCATTGTAGCTGTAAGACCAGATGTAATTGATATCCCTGCATGTTCAAGTCGCGCATTCCAACTAATTTCGATCGAAGTACCTACATTGATTCGATCATCATTGACATTCGCTGAATAGAATTCAATCCTGTCCCAATAGACAGTCACAGAATGGCTACCCATGTTGTATGCACTTATGCCATAAAGCAATGCATCACACATTGTAAGATCATTGAATACTATTGATGTATAGTCACTTTCAGTAATCAACGCTAGCCATTCTCCGGATCCAATATGGGAGAGAGAATGTCCTGCAATGGCAAAAGTGCCAGAAGTGACTTGTGCGCCATCAAATTCATAGTGGAGTACAACACTGATTTGCACATCATCATTTGGATCGTGGAAGATTTCGTCTGCGCTGACTGATACCACTAAGACTCTGTCCCAGATACAATATGTGACATCATTGGTCAGAATCACCGTGATTCCATAGGTATCGTTTGAAACAGAGGAAACGGTATACACTTGTCTCTGCGGTGTAGCATAAGACCAGATGCTATTGTTGAGTGTGAAAGATCCATCAAATGCCGTTCCATCAAAGGCATACATAGCTGTGACAATGATTCCTGTAGCATTCGTGTTGACATTAATCCGTTGATCAGTTGGAGCACTCAGAGTTATAACAAGAGCGTCCCAAATCACTTGTTGCACTGGAGTTGTGACATTCCACGTAGATATTCCATATGTTGTTTCACTTGCAAATGCAACGGTATATCCTTCAGAGTGTGGAATACTCCAAGATTCTTGCCAGTACCAGTAGTGGTTGATTGGATCCCAAATCGCAGTGTGAGAATTGTTGAGTGTGATGGTCAGGAAGTTTTGGATGACAGTCTCATCATACTGATACCTAGCTCTCCACCAGACCTCACCGGCTGTATTGATATCTATCCTTCCGTCAACAACACCAGCTTCGAAGACCTCAATACAATCTGAGATGAAGGTGTCTTCAACACTTGTCAGGTGGTAGAGATCTACAGCGCCAGACCCAGCTCCTTCAACAACAATTTTGAATGTATAGGTGTTCAACCGTACAATGGAGGAAGAACCTACACCAGAGATACTGAAACTGCCGCTCACAAGGTCACCACTCCATGTTCCAGATATATCATGCAAGATCCACACATCAGTTTCATTAGATAATGGAGATATACTGGAGCCATAGTATGTCACACTGCCTGAACCAACTAAATCAGATGTTCCTGTACTACCATGATCATCAGATAGTGAAGGAGTTGCTAAATAGTCAAGACGTGTTTCAATATTCCAGTTAGACTCGTAGAAATCAGAATCACTGGCGATTCCATCAGTGACAAATTGGAGGACATCAGAATTCTGAATGTCTGTGTGATCCCAACCAATCTTAATATGCCAAGTCACTATCAGTGTATCACCAATACCGACAGCAGAGGACATTGAACCAATAGTCACTATCGGATAACCAGATTCGACTGAGAAAGTGTTACTGTCAACATCATACCGAATCGTCCAATATTGTGTAATTTCATCATCCGAATAGAGTGTCAGTTCAACGTAACTGATATCCTCATAACCGTCAGCGTCGCTTACCGAGGTTGTTATGACGTAGTAACGATATCGTGCATAGAGATAATCAGTATCGTCGCCATTCGTCAATAAAGGCATTGCATCATTAACAGGGACTTCATTGGAAGCAAGTGACCAAATGACCTGTAATGTATTTGTAGTGTAGACTGTGATACCATAAGTTCCCTCACTTATCACCAAGCTCACATTGTAGAGGTACGCTATATCTGAACCACTATCAACAAAGAGGGTAACATTTCCATTAGTAAAGGAATGCCATAAGGTCGCATTTCTGTCGATTTCTATGTGATAGGTTGTACAGATAGCGTCATTGTAGTCAAATACCACAGTAAGTGAGAAGTTTGCTTGGTGACCATTAAGAAGCGATGCGTCATCAACATCAATAGTAATGACAAGTCTGTCCCAAATTACATTCACAGTCTGTGAGTTTTGATCCACCGCAGTAAGTCCGTAAACGTTTCCAGTACTATCTACGAAATCATAGGTATTCATAATCACACTGGTTTCAAAATCCGTAATTCTCCAGACGCCAGCACTCTGGTGAGTAGCAGATTTACCATTGATGTTTACTATTCCCGTAGTGACTGGTGTATCATCGTAATCGTAGATAAGAGTGACATCGACATCGACAGTATCACCCACATTGACTCTATCATCAGTGACAGAATAGGATACCACTTGAACTCTATCCCAAATGATGGAGATGCTATGACCATTAAGATTCACTAAATCTATGCCATAGGTTGTAGCAGTACTAGAATTCACAAAGTATGTCCTGGCACCCACAGAAGAGTGACTAACATTTAATTCAAACCATCCATTGGTATCATCCCAAGTCATGGCTATACCATTGAGAGTGACAGAATCAGATGTACCCAGATATGTGCCATCATACTCTAGTATGAGCGTGACTCGTATCTCTGCATTGCTATTTACATCTACTCTTCCATCATCTACAGTGGTTGTTTGGACAACTATTCTGTCCCAAATCACTGCGACTTGTTGTGTGTTTAAATCGAATACAGTTATTCCATATGTTGAGTCGGTGGTCGAGTTTACATAGTACACCCACAGACCAACTGAACTTTGCGATACTGAAAGTTCGAACTGGGAGTCACCGACATCATATGTCATCAGTATATCATCAAGTGTGACACTGTCTGAGCCACCCAACATTGTATGATCATAAGCAAACCAGAGAGTGACTTGAATCTCAGCACTATCCCCGACATTGACTCTAATATTATCTGCCGATGTTGTTTGCACGATAATCTGATCCCATATCACTTGCACTTCACTTGAGTTGAGGTCAAGACTCGTGATTCCATATGTTGCGTCAGAAGTGGCATTGACATAATAGAGCCATGCCCCTACACTTGACTGGCTAACAACAAGATCAAACCATGAGTTAGTACTATCCCAGGTCATTACTACTTCATCCAAAGTGACTGAATCGCTAGAACCCAAGAAAGTTCCATCATAAGCGCGCATCAATGTCACTCTAATCTCTGCGTTTGTATTTATGTTCAATCGGCCATCATCAGCAGTGGTTGTCTGAACAATAATCTGATCCCAAATAATGCTGACACTCTGACCATTGAGATTGAAGACATCTATGCCATAACTAGACTCAGAGGTTGAGTTGACATAGTATAACCATTGTCCCACGAAATCTTGAGATACAGTTAGCTCAAACCATGAATTGACAGAATCCCAAGCCATTACTTGTCCATTCAAAGTCACTGTATCTCCAGAACCAAGTGAAGAGCTGTCATAGGCAAGTATTAGGTTCACTCGGACTTCTGCGCCAGTACTTGCATCAACTCTAGTATCATCAGCAAATGTTGTCTGAATTATGATTTCATCCCAAATGACTTCCTGTGACATCGCGTTAGGGTTGACCTCATAGAGACCATGAGAGCCGCCACTGTAAGAGGTTGTATCATATGTCACACTCTGAACAGTAATCTTCGAATCAAATATTCTCCAAATACCACCTCCAACGTAACTTGCAGAGATTCCATTGATTGCCACAAAGCCATCTATGACTACTGATAGATCATACTCGTAAGTTAGCTCAACATCAATTGTCACAGTATCGCCAATATTAACGCGTGGATCTGATGCTGTGTATGCCTGGACTTTCACTCTATCTGCAATGTATGAGGATTGAGTTGTTGCTGCTAATAGGTCAGTCCCACCACTTCCTGCAAGCTCTTCGACAACAATGACGGTCAAGGTATCAAGACCTACAACATCATCTGCAAAGGCAGTGATATTGAAGAAACCAGATACCAAATCAAGATCACTCCAAGGTCCACCTATGGCACCATATTCAGAGCTTGAAAGCCAGACATCAGTTTCATTTGAGAGGGGATAGTTATCTCCAGATCCAAAGTATATGATAGTTCCAGTGACAAAGAAACTACCATCTAGTGGGCCTCTATCCTCTGTACCAAGTCCATCATCGACTGAGAAACCTGTAACCTCTAGACGAGTTTCAACACTCCAGTTGGTCTCGTAGAAGTCCTCATCTTCGGCCAAACCATCATAGACATATTGTCGAGTATCAGTATTCAAAAGATCAACATGGTCCCAGTCAATCTTGATATACCAGATAACATCTAAGTTAGTATCGGACCCGGTTGCATAGGATGAGCTACTTATTATAATGAACCCACTACCTACTTCAATTGAAAATGAATCAGTAGCCACGGTGTATCTAATTGTCCAAATAGGTGCAGAAGGTGTATCATTATACAGGCTGAGTTCAATGTATTGAATAGTGTTCCAACCATCTAAGTCAGAAGCATTTGAAGTGATAATATAGCACTTGTATCGAGCATAGAGATAGCTCGTGTCATCGGGGTTTGTAAGCGTTGGAGCATTATCATTAGTCGGTGCATTATTTGGAGCAGCAGACCAGATTACCTGTCGGCTATTTGTTGAGAAAGCAAGGATATTGTACGTGGATTCGGAAGTTACTATTTGAACCGTATAAGTATATGATACATCAGAATTAGTATCAACAAAGAGCGACTTGTTCGTGTCCGTAAATGAATGCCACCAAGTGCCATTTCTCTGAATGACAATCTGATATGTTGTACAAGCTGCATCATTATAATCAAAAATGACAGAGAGTGTGAAATTAGCTTGCATTGAATTAAGAGGCATTGAATCATCGACGCCAATTGTCACGACAATTTGATCCCAGATTACAGTAGTCGATTGACTATTTTGATCGACTAGACTAAGATTATGTTCATTTCCAAAAGCAATAATTGAATTGTATGTATTTGCGATTACGGTTGACTCTGAATCAATAATTCTCCAAATACCAGATCCTTGATGTGCAGCTAAGATTCCGTTGATTGTTATGGTGCCATCAGTTACTGGGTTATTGTCATAATCATAGACAAGAGAAACATCTATGTTTACATTCTCATTTAGACTGGCATGAGAATCAGACACCAAGTAAGATTGAACTTGAATCTGATCCCAAATAATCTGTTGAGATAGGCTGTTTTGATCAACAGCAGTTATTCCAAGGTTATTACCAGAACAAGCAACTAGATTGTAGGTATTTGCAGTCACAATAGATTCGGATACGGATATTCTCCAGATTCCGGATCCTTGATGCAGGGCAGTTTCGCCATTGATAGTAACTGTCCCATCTATTACAGGTGCGTTATCATAGTCATAATAGAGAGTGACATCGACATTAACAGAGTCGTCAACATTTACTCGGGAGTCAGTAGCCGAATAAGATTGGACTTGAACACGGTCCCAGATGACATCTTGAGATTGCAAGTTTGTATCAACAGAAGTGATTTCATATGTGTTACTAGAGCAAACTACCGTCTCGTACGTGACAAGTTGTACAGATGATTGTGAAACGGAAAAGCTCCAGATACCTGTACTTTGATGAGTAGCTGATACACCATTGACTGTGACACTTCCATCAATAACAGGTGTATTATCGTAGTCATAATAGAGCGTGATGTTGACTTGAACTATTGTATTGATGTCAACCCTACTGTCATCTGTTACATAAGTCTGAACCTGAACTCGATCCCAAATTACATTGATTGATTGAGAGTTTTGATTCACAGATGATATCCCATTGGTATTTCCTGAGCACGATATTGAATTGTACGTGTTCATGGTGACAACAGATTCAGAGTCGGAGATTCGCCACACACCAGACCCTTGATATGCAGCGATAGTACCATTGATTGTCACTGTGCCATCAATCACTGGTGTATCATCATATTCGTATTCCAAGGTCACATCAATATTGACTACATCATCAACATTAACGCGTGAATCTGATACAGAATAGCTCCGCACGGTGATTTGATCCCATATCACTTGTTGACTCTGACTGTTTTGGTCAACTACTGTGATATCATAGGTATTCCCAGAGGATGCAACCATGTTGTAAGTATTTGCTATGATGGTAGATTCAATATCAGAGATGCGCCAGATACCAGAACCTTGATGATCTGCGGAGATGCCATTGATCGTCACGGTGCCATCTATCACAGGTGAATCATTATAGTCATAGTAAAGTGTCACATCAATATTGACGACATCGTCAACATTAACGCGTGCATTGGATACGGAATAGGATTGCACTTGTATTCGATCCCAAATTACGTTGATTGATTGAGAGTTTTGATTCACAGATGATATCCCATTGGTATTTCCTGAGCACGATATTGAATTGTACGTGTTCATGGTGACAACAGATTCAGAGTCGGAGATTCGCCATACACCAGACCCTTGATGAGTTGCGGAGATTGTATTTATAGTAACAGTTCCATCAGTCACAGGAGTGTCATCATACTCGTATTCCAGTGTCACCTCAATGTTGATGGATTCATCAATATTGGCATGAGAATCAGAGGCAGAATAGCTCCTTACAGTGATTTGATCCCATATCACTTGTTGACTCTGACTATTTTGGTCAACTACTGTGATATTGTAGGTGTTTTCAGAAGCAGCAACTACATTGTAGGTATTAGCCATAACATTAGATTCTGAATCCGTCACTCGCCATATACCAAGACCTTGATGAGTTGCAGAGAGACCATTGATTGTAACAATTCCATCAGTGACTGGTGAATTGTCATAATCATAGCAAAGCGTTACATCAATACTTACAGCATCATCAATATTTACTCTTGAATTAATAACGGAATAAGATTGGACCTGCACACGATCCCAAATAACATCAGTAGAAAGAGAATTCTGATCGACAGCACTGATACCATTCGTATTTCCAGAAACACTGACAGTGTCATAGGTGACCAATTGCACACTACTTTTTGAATCCGTGAATCGCCATACGCCAAGACCTTGATGAGTGGCGGAAAGACCGTTCACTGTAACAACCCCATCAATCACTGCAGTATCATCATAGTCATAAAATAATGTGACATCGATTGTAGCTGAAGTATCAATGTCAATGCGATTATCGATCACACTATAGGATTGAACTTGCACACGATCCCAAATCACACTCACTGTGATACTATCAATGTCAAGTGCAGTAATTCCATATGTTGTGTCAGTACTTGAGTTGACGAAGTAAATCCATTGACCAACAGATGCTTGAGTACGAGAGAGACTAAACCACGAGTTCACACCATCCCAAGTCATTGCGATTCCATCTAGAGTGACTGCATCTCCAGAACCAAGCGGAGTACTATCATAAGCAAGCTGTAATGTAACACGGATCTCAGCGAAATCACCAGTACCAATACGACTGTCATCAACAGTTGTTGTCTGAACAACAATCTGATCCCAAATGATAGTTGTAGACTGGCTGTTCTGATTTACTGATGTTATATCATATGCATTTTCAGAAGTAGCTACCGTGTTGTAAGTAACTGATTGAACTCCGCCTTGTGATTGAATTATTCTCCATACACCTGAGCCTTGATGCGTTGCAGATATTGTATTGATCGTCACTGTACCATCAGTGACGGGATTATTATCATAGGCATACTCCAGGGTGACATCTATATTGACAGTGTCATCTATATTCACTCTCGGATCAGATATGGTGTATCCAATAACGACAATCTGATCCCATATTACGAGCTGACTCTGACTATTCTGATTGACTGAAACTATATCATAAAAATTGGCACTCACAGCCACAAGATTGTAGGTGATTCCAATTACACTTGATTGAGAGGGAGAGATTCTCCAGACACCTGAACCCTGATGGGTAGCTGAAATTGTGTTAATTGTCACGGAACCATCAGTCACAGGAGTGTCATCATAATCGTAGTGGAGTGTCACATCAATATTGACAGATGTATCGAGATTGACTCGATTATCAGATACAGAATACGAAACAACAATGACTTGATCCCAAATAATTGCTTGTGATTGCCCGTTCTGGTCAACTATGGACAAACCGTGTTCACCACCAGAATAGGCTATTGTGTCGTACGTATACATAGTGACTGTCGACTCAGAGTCTGAAATTCGCCAGATACCAGAGCCTTGATGAGTAGCAGATACATCATTAATAGTGACTGAACCATCAGTCACAGGAGTGTCATCATAATCGTAGTGGAGTGTCACATCAATATTGACAGATGCGTCTAGATTGACTCGTGAATCAGTAACGGAATAAGACTGAACTTGTACTCTATCAGCAACATATGAATCAGTAACGCTAGTTGTATGATATAGATCATTGCCGTCTGCCCCAGCATCCTCCTCAACAATCTTGATTGTATAAGTATCAAGACCTATTTCATCATCAGCATAACATGTGACATTAAATGTTCCCGTTATTGGCGTTAAATCACTCCATGGTCCAAAATTAGTACCATATTCAGATGCTGAAACCCAAACGTCAATAGCTGCTGAGGAGGGAACATCATCTATCGAGTTATAATAGATAATCGTACCAGTCATTGAAAAAGATCCATCGAGATCACCTCTATCTGCGGTCCCATAACTATCTGTGATACTTGGGACAGTAGAGTAATCCAAACGGGTTTCAACATCCCAATTAACTTCATACCATGTCGTTGAAGATTCAGTCTGAGTGTCCACGACGTAGCATCGAGCATCAATGTCAGTTGAATCTGGAAAGTCCCAGTCAATAGTAAAGTAGAAGGTGGCATCAATATCGTTACCACTCTCAGTTGCAGAAGAACTTCCAGTGTTTAAGGAAACATAAGTACCTCCATCATACTCTTCGGTAAAGGTATTGGTGTCTTCATTATACCGGAATCTGCAGTATTCAGTTGTCTGGGCATTATCCCAAAAACCAATCTCTAAGTATGAGATATCTGCAAATCCATTTTGGTCGGAAACATATGCAGTAATCTGATATTCTTGATACTGCGCATACATATTGTCGGTATCAGTGGGATTGTCGAGAGTCGGTGACTGATCATTCACAGGAGAATAACTCACTGTCCATGTGTGAAGTATGACTGTATCTATCGCCCAGGTATCTTGAGAGGTATCACCAGTCTCAGTACCTCCAAGAAAACGAATCTCAAATGCTGAACTAGTAAGATAACTACTGATGCTTACATTATTCCATTGATCAGGAGTCAAATCAACAATCACATTAGTCCAAACGCCATTCCACACATCGACTTTGATATCCTCGCTAGGCCACCCACCTCCTGTAATGGGATAGATACAAAGTTCTTCATTTACCTCATCATAATCAGCAGCCGTCCAACCAACCTCTAGATCAAGCTCATAATTCGTAAATCCGCCGGTCCAGACATGTAGCATTACTCCTTCAATCTCCCATGCATCTTCCACCGTTGAATCGTCACTTGTATCCGTAAAACGAATCTCAAAAGAAGAACTTGTCAAATATGATGAAACAGACACATTATTCCACCCTGTTGTAAGATCTGAAATTACATTCTGCCACTGAGAACCATCCCAGACATCAATACGGAGACCCTCAGTTCCTTGTGATCCACCATAGATACACAAGTATTCATTTGTCTCATCATAGTCAGCAGCTGTCCAGCCAACTTCCAAATCCAAATCGTAGTTTGGCGTTGAAGGTTGAGATATTCCCAGTCTAACGGCATCGATGTTTACCTGATCAGGACCTCCTGAACCTTTGTTAAGAGTGAATCTTATCCTTGCAGCATTTATTTCGGTCACCGTATCAAGACCGGAGATTGTTCCAAGATCAACCCAGGCCCATGTCGAACGAGTAGCAGTGGACCCACTTGCATCTGCCACGCCATCACCAGTCCAATCAATTTCCCATTGTGGGTATGAATCACCGCCTGAAGTAGAGCACATCCAATAAATCGAACAATTTACAGTAAATGTACCACTAATCCCAGAAGTGTCTGCAAATGTATACCAAGTGCTTACTACTGCATTTGAGGAAGAATGAATGTAGTTGGTAGGTTGATCTTGCGCGTCAAGATATGGAGATGTGCCAACTGTAGTCCAAGTGATTTCTGCACTCGAAACACCATCAACAGCTCTATACTCATTAATTGCGGCAGTTGCAGTATTTGCCTCGGTAAGCATGTCATATATAGCATCAATATCCTGCATTTCAGCAAAGTTGCTGTGAGTTCCAATATCAGTTGGATCGTGAAGATTGGATTGTTGGTCAACATAATCCTCCAAATTGAAACCTGATGAGCCTGTATTGGATTCAGTCATTTGATCATAATTAATCCCATAGTCTTGAAGGTCTGAAAAGACACTGTGCGTGCCAATATCTGTTGGAGCATGAAGGTCAGAAATTTGGTCAATGAAGTCCTCAAAGTCATCACCAATACTTGAGGTAACATATGAATCTGTTTCGGAAAATTGCGTCTGCATCGCGATGAAAGTTTCATTACTAGTTGAAGTTACAATACTAATTCCAAAAAACACTGCAAAAATGACTAATACATACTTTCTTCGATTCATCTTCCAAGCTCCAATCTAGGGGATTATTTGCTCTTCAGTCACTTTGGCAGAAACGCTGGTCTATACTAGTAATTCTCTCTCTCCGATAGGTTACAAGTGATTGTTTAGTCCTGCTATCATTTGCTGAACTGAGTGCGCGCCGTACTCAATGATGAGCTATATACTTATGTGAATTAATATAGAATAAATAAGAAAATCTTGCATGAATTATAATTCACGTATCAATTAAAAATATTGAAAATGATGCTGATTACTATCACCTATTTTAGAATGGTTACAACAATATTGTTGCCAAACCCGCCAATGTTATGAGTAAGACCTATGTGAGGATTGTCAGTTTGTAACTCCCGAGGAGCAGTTCCACGCAGTTGTAAGACAGTATCTCGGATTTGAGCAATTCCAGTTGCACCAGTAGGATGCCCTCGTGCCTTGAGACCGCCAGTGGGATTGATTGGTATTTTGTCATGTACATCAGTAATTCCTTCCTTAACAAGTGAGATTGCCTGCCCTCTTTTGGCAAGACCCAAATCTTCCATAGTGATTAATTCTAGAATCGAAAATGCATCATGAATCTCAAAAACATCAATGTCACAGATGTTGAGTTTTGCAGCTTTTAGTGCCTTATCTGATGCTATTGAAGTCGCATTCAGTGATGTGAGAGATCTCCGATTATGTAATGCCAAATAATCTGTTGCGTGCCCTATGCCCAAAACCCGTATCGCTTGATCTTTCAATCCATATTCTTTCACTATTTTATTTGATGCAAGAATTACGGCTGCAGCACCATCACTGGTTGGAGAACAATCATACAGGGTGAGAGGATCTGATACAATCCTTGATTTGTTTACATCTTCCACCGTTATTTCATTTTGAAAATGAGCAAGTGGATTCTTAGCCCCATTTCTATGAGCCTTAACAGGGACCAGTGAAAGTTCATCACGTGTTAGATGATAGTCATGCATATAGCGGCAAGCCATTAGAGCAGCAAGAGCTGCAGGTGTAGCACCAGATATAGACTCGGTTTCTGGCGAAATCATTCGATTGATAATCTTCACTGCAGTTGTACGGTCGACAGCAGACATCTTCTCAACTCCAACAATCATGACAAGATTGGCAAATCCAGATGCTACAAAAGAAACACCGGTCTCGAATGCACTGGAACCAGAAGAGGGACCAGACTCCACTCGTGCCGCACCTGTAGGAACAAGCCCGAGATAATCTGTCAACGCAGTTGATAAGTGACTTCGACCTGTGAATTCATCAGGATTATGGGCACCAACAAATAGATAGTCAAATGCTGACGCAAGAGTGCCAGAATCAGTCATTGCCTGAGTAGCTGCAACTTCAGCAAGCTGAAGAATTGAACCATCGAACACACCAAAAGGAGTCATTCCGACACCAATAATACTGACAGACTCCATTGTAACTCACCCTTACTCAATCAGAACAATTAGGTCAGAGGTGGATACCATAGAACCCACTTCAACATTCACAGCTTTTACTGTTCCGGAAACATCCGTTTTCAACTCATTGAACATTTTCATAGCTTCAAGGATACATACTGTTGTTCCACTCTTTACCTTATCACCAATCTTTACTCGTACATCAGTTATCTTGCCAGGCATTGGAGGATACACACCTCCATTGACCTTTGGTCCATTTGAGGAAGTCGGAGCGGTCTTTGCTGCACTATCAGCTCTCCGTAGACGCTCCCAGGCGATATCAAGTACCGTCCCATTGATATCCAAGGTGACATTTGTCCCAGCTCGTTTGATTACTTTTACCTGATAATTTGTGGTCAGGTCGTTTACAACCCATAAGCCATCTTCAGCAGCTGTTGGTTTCATAGTATAGCTCTGCTCACCGACCATGACTATAAGGACACCACCCTCATCCAGCATTTTTACTTCTACTGGATAGTCTTTTTCATCCAAGGTGATCTTATACTCAGGACTCACTCCAATTACCCCCTATCTCTTCCCCGCATGATATCCTTTCGACCAGCTAGAGACCATGAGGAGCTTGAGCGATCCCATTGACCAGGTACATGTTGAATAGTATGTCCAGCAACGAGATCAGCGCGACCTGCATCAGGCCATGTCTGGGGCTTTCCAGTCATACCATTAGAGATGCCAGGTCTAATTCCATTCAGATGAAGCATTACAGCTGCAAGAGCGACTTTCAATTCAGGTGTCATATCACCGATTACTTTCTGCTGAGCTTTACGTTTGAGAAAGTCCAGGGCATACTGCGGGAACAGTGCATATGAGACCGTATCCCTTGGTACATGGGGGATGCCTTTCAACGCTTCATGAGCTGCCGGAAGTTCAGGTTCAAGAAGCTGAGCCGGTCTACAGTCTAACGGTTTCTCATCACCAATTGCAAGCTTCTTTATCTCGGGATCAATTGGAGCAGGTGGACGTCCATAGTATCCACGGACATACTGTTTGACCTCATTTGGAATCATACTATATCGTTTCCCTGTCACGACATTAAGTGTAGCCTGGGTTCCCACAATTTGACTTGAGGGTGTAACTAATGGAGGATATCCAAGTTCTGCACGGACTCGAGGGACTTCTTCGAGGACCTCATCATATCTATCCAAAGCACCTTGTTCACGTAGTTGATTATCAAGATTTGAGAGCATACCACCGGGAATTTGAAATACCAATACCTGTGGATTGACGCCCTGAAGGCTTCCCTCAAACTGACTGTATTTCCGTCGTACTTTTCTGAAGTAATCTGCAATCTCAGAGAGCTGATTGATACTCAATCTCGTGTCTCGGGGAGTACCTCGTAGTGCCTCAACTATGGACTCTGTAGCCGGTTGTGATGTTGCCATTGAGAGAGCTGAGATTGCACAGTCAACAACATCAATACCAACCTCTGCTGCCTTGAGGTATGCCATAGCGGCCATACCACTTGTATAGTGCGAGTGCAACTGAACAGGTAAGTCAACCTCTTCTTTTAGGCGTTTCACTAGATCGTAGGCGGCTTCAGGCGATATCAATCCAGCCATATCCTTGATACAGATCGAGTCAGCTCCCTTTGTGTAGAGCTCTTTGGCCATCTCAACAAATTTTTCATTGTTGTGGAAGGGACTGAGTGTGTAACATATACTAGCCTGAACATGACCACCCTCGCGTTTGACAAAGCTCATTGCAGTCTCCATATTTCGGACATCGTTCAACGCATCAAAGATACGGAAAATATCAATGCCCGCCTTCGTAGCTTCCTTAACAAAGGCTTCAAGGACATCGTCGCTGTACATATGATAACCAACAATGTTCGATCCTCTCAAAAGCATCTGAAATGGCGTCTTAGGCATTGCTTCTTTTAATTTCTCAACCCTCTCCCATGGATCTTCGTCTAGGAATCGCATCATGGAGTCAAACGTAGCCCCACCCCACATCTCAAGAGAATGGTAACCAACTTTGTCAATCTTCTCACAGATTGGCAACATATCCTCTGTCCGCATTCTCGTAGCTATAAGCGACTGATGCGCATCCCGTAATGTAGTATCTGTAATCAGGAGTTTTGTCATTCCGAACCGTAAAACCGGTGGGAGTATGAGTATTTAGTCATTCTGTTGTTAATTATTTATTAGATAAAATCGTAACTTGATATGAATTGTTCATAATTTCTGCTAAATATCAAGCATATCCAATCATTCTGATAATCTATCGTAGCCATCTCAACAGGGATTGATTTTTTTAGAGACTACCTGATTATAAATTTCTAACACATGATGGAGTTCATTCTTCATTTTCAGCAATTATTTATTTGCTCTCGCGATTCTGGATACCTGCCGCGTATATCGTGGGTATCTAAATCAAATTTAGATATAGGAAGGAGAAAAATGAAGAAACGAATCATCTTAGTCCTTAGTATATTTCTACTACTTGCTGTTGTTGCCTTACCAACTAACGCATTGCCTGGAGAGGCTACAGTTGAAGGAGTAGTACGAGCAAATTCATCCACAGGACCTTATCTTCAAGGAGTGAAGGTCAGTCTAATCTATAGTGGTGACGTTGAAGATACTGACTATACTGACAGTTATGGTGCGTATGAGGTCAGTTTCTGGCCGGACTATAATTGTTATGTACTCCTAAAATTCGAGAAATCAGGATACCAGACAAAAGTATTGAGTAAATATGTCAAGACAGGTCAGACTGTCTACAAGGACACCTATTTACTAGCTCCAGATACAACACCCCCTGCACAAGTAACAGGTCTTACTGCTACTACTGCATCGACTACATCCATAACGTTGCATTGGAATCAAAATACAGAAGCAGATATGCACCATTATGACATCTACTGCTATGACTATATTGATCATCGTTACGAGATGATTGGTACAACGACAAAGGATGTAACAACCTATACTGCCTCAACCATTAATGGAGTATCATTTATTCCTGATGCTTGGTATTCATTTAAGGTTCGTGCAATTGATAAAACTGGAAATGTAGGAAGTTTCTCGTCCATTGCATCTGCGACTACGGGATACCCATCAGGTACTGCATCTTTATCAATTTGTAATATTAAAGCAGATGAGATCGTGCCAAATAGCTTCCCTGTTGTCGCCAGAGTGACAGTTCCGTTCGCAACAATTGTATGCCAGATTAATTCAGGAACGGAGTATTCAATGTCACGAATTGGTATCAGTGATCACTACCAGTACGAGTTCTCTGGTGCACCGACAGGATCTCGAATGACTTTGAGAGTGACTATACGCAACTCTGCAGGTACAACTATAAATTCACAACAGATAACCATTGAGATCACTAATGAAATCCTTTACTCGATGACTATTGAAGTTGATTGCATAGTTGGTCAAACCCCAGGTTCTGGCGTATTAGCCGATGTTGAGGACTTTTACGAATCGATGGGCATTGCTATTACGTTCAATATAGATGACACTAATATTCCAGACCCAACTCCTACTGATGGATATATCACAGATTCTGATTTCGATGCAATTCGACAATCATATTATGATGGAGATATCCGATATAATAGTCCGAATAAATACCTCCTATATTGTAATTACCATCCAACAGGTGCGAAAGGCTATACAGCATGCGATGTCAATGATGTAACCAATGAAATCAATGGAGGTAACTGCATCAGGATATTCAAGGCGAAGTGTGTTGATTTTGAAAACCTTCTTGCTGTTACTAATCATGGAGCTGAGGTTGATGTGCTGATTCATGAAATCGCCCATGCAATCGGAATAGGTATTATGAATGCAGGGGGAGAGGACTACGGTACTGATCGCTATAACTGCATGAACTGGTGCTTGCTTGAGAACTCAAAGCTAATGAACAACTACTGGTACATCGATGGTTATTATTGGGCTCAACGAAATTTCGGTCTGTCTTAATTTAGATGGAATAGAATATCTTTTTGATATTCTATTCGCTTCCTTTTTTATGTCCATTAGATATAATGTCTAAACTTGCGTCATGCTTTGATGTGAAATGGCAAATCAAATTCCTGAGGAATGACTTCTCCTTTTTGTAACCTATTATTCATTAGGAATGATATCCATTCTAGAAATACATTGATTCATGCTAACAGAATTAAAAGACTCAACGATATTGAGAGAGCAAGTGGCAATTACATTCTGTATTGGATGCAATCCGCACAACGAGCAGATTTCAATCATGCACTAGAATATGCAGTACGTCAATCCAATTCATTAAGACAGCCTTTAGGAGTAGTCTTTTGCTTAGTCAATCGATATCCGAAGGCTAATCGCTCACATTATCGATTCATGCTTGAAGGGCTTGTTGATGTAAGAGATGCACTAGAAAAACGCGCTATACCCTTTCAAGTCATCAAAGACTCGATGGAGAGAGTAATTCCAAGTTTTGCAGAGGAGGCGTCACTTATTGTTGTGGATAGAGATTATCAAAGAGAACAGCGAGATTGGAGAGCAAGTGTCGCTAGTGCTATTGAATGTCCAATATTCCAAGTAGAAACCAATGTAATTGTCCCAGTTGAAACGGCTTCACCAAAGGAAGAATATACTGCAGGTACTCTAAGACCAAAGATACAGAGAAAACTTGAGGATTATCTTGTTCCACTTCGAAACCAACATGTCAAAATACATTCGGAAGGAATTGGGACAAATACAATTGATCTCGATGATATTGACTCTATTCTGAAGGGAATTAGTGTCGAGAATGATATCAAACAGACATTATTGTTTAGAGGGGGAACGAACGAGGTGGAAAGACGACTCAGCAGATTCATCTCTCAGGATTTGGATGTCTTTGGAAACCTTCGAAATGATCCTGCTAGAGATAGACTTTCAAACATGAGTCCCTACTTGCATTTTGGTCAGATATCACCCTTATGGATAGCTCTAGAAATTAAAAAGGTGAGGAGTCCAGGGAGTGAAGCATTTCTAGAAGAGCTCATAATTCGTCGAGAACTAAGCATGAACTTTGTGTACTATAATGAAAATTACGATAATTTTGAATGCCTACCAGGCTGGGCAAAAGAAACCCTTGAGCTTCATTCTTTTGATAAGAGGGAGTATACGTATTCGTACAAAGAACTAGAGCAAGCCAAGACTCATGACCCATACTGGAATGCAGCACAGCGTGAGATGACTACTAAAGGAAAGATGCACGGTTACATGAGAATGTACTGGGGAAAGAAGATACTTGAATGGAGTGAGTCACCTTACGAGGCATACGACACATGCACACGATTGAATGATACATACGAGCTTGATGGTAGAGACCCGAACGGATACGCGGGAGTGGCTTGGTGCTTTGGAAAACATGACAGAGCTTGGAGTGAACGTCCAATCTTCGGAAAAGTACGGTTCATGAATGAGAATGGTCTCAGAAGGAAATTCAACATTGAAGAATATGTAAACCGGATAAATCAACTATAATGATATAGAGGTCAATCAGGTTCAGCAGCGTATAGAAACTCTGCATCAAGCAGTTTACAGGCAACTTCTCGAAAACCAGGGCATTTACTCCAACGCATTTTATATTCGCAGGATTCACACTCTCTGAAGATCTCAAGACTTCGCTTGATGTTCAAAATAGTAACAAAGCCAAGATAGAGGATGAGTATGAGAATTAGTTTCACAGGCAAATAACGTGTGATTACGCCATCGATGAGAAGAATTGACCAGCAGATACATGCAAATCCAGATCCAAGAAGGAATTTCGAGAGAACCTTTACTCTCTTTTTATTTTCCAGAACTCCAGAAAGACTTAGCAAAAAATACAGTAACGATGTTGCCATTCCACTCCAAAAGAGATAGAATCTACTTAGAATATTGGAATCAAACAACCAAAGCAAAAATAGCAATGACATTGCGCTAAAGAAGGATATTGCATTGAAAGTACAGCCAATACACCACTTACGTCCTCTAACGGTTAAGATATGTCCATCGAAATGATCACAGAATGGATGATGTGATGTGATAAATGGGTCTGTGACCCTAAGAAAATAAACAGGATGGCGAATCACGCGACGCATGTCAAGCAGTAGCCTACCTCGATTCTCATCGTCGAGAATCTTTTCACAGCGCCGCGGACTCAAGCCTCCCTCTTCCAGTCACTTTTTCCAAGTAACACTGATATCTTATGGCAAGAAGCCTAAGAGATAAGATATGATTCCCATCAAGGCACCGCCTAATCCGAAGGCAAAGGCAATGGCTACAATCACAACAAGGGCAACAATAGCACCCAAAACCCAAGCAATGAGGGCATCAATCCAGCCAACGTGATGACGACTCTTAATAAAGTACCATGCCAAGATACAGCCTAGACAGGGTATCCAGATCACACATGTCATAAGAAGAGTTGTAACGAATGTGGAACTAATGTCCCGATTCTTACCCTTTACAAATCCAAGGCCAATCCCTAAGAAGAATCCTTGAATTAGAAAGTATACAACTAGTACAATCACCAGTAATACTAAGAAAGTTTCAATTGCTAATCCAAATGTCCACCATGGTTCCACAGGGCTCTCCTCCTGTTAGACTTCAAACAGACCCAAGTCTAGTTAAAAATATGCCGAGTCTTAATAATCAAAAAAAAGAGAGCAAGGAGGTCCTATTCTCAAAGCACCACCATTTAGTGCCAGAGAAAGTACTGGTGAGAGTACCTCACCGGGCCTAACGCATGAAAATACTCCTTGCACTACCAATGTTACCAATGTCCTTAGATCGCTCGTATTCGTGGATTGCAGCTTCACTTGCAAGATGTTTCCGTAGTTCTCGGTCGCTGATCTGTCGGACTTCTTTGATCCTCATAGCCTTTCGTTTGAAGGGCACATATTGTTCAATTACTTCTTGAATAGTATGCATCGATATTGTAGCCATTGTTTCCACACTCGATTTGAGTAACAAGGGCACCATCAAGATGCATAATTCTGATCAATTCCGTTTGCTGGAGGAAGCAACAGTGTAGACCGCAAAGGCCGAAAATATAACACGAATTTTCCATCATGTTCATTTTCAGTCTTTAATTACCTTAATTGTTGAGAGTTGGCATTATATTAATCCCAATGATGCCACTTGTTAACTACAATAGGAAAATATGGCAAAGTTTATTTATATACTTATTGTCTTAAGTAAGAATGGAAAATTGTAGTTATTACTATAGGTTTATACTGATATTCGGTAATATAATTTATAAGTAAGATTGCCACATTTTCCGATACGCCAGAATACGAGAAAGGAGCCAATAAGACCATGAAGATACAGCTTCCCCTTGATGACATAGATGCAAAGATATTGCTAGCTCTAGAGAAGGTTGGACCAGACGCTTCAACCACGGATCTGAGTAAGACTCTAGATATTCCTGGACGAACTATTCGCTATCATATGAACAAACTACAGAAGCTTGGCCTATTGAGGTCACCCAAGATTCAGACATATGAGCGAAAACTAGGGCTTGGAGAACGTATCATCATACTCCAGAGCATACCGGAGCGAGATGAAGAACTTCAGAGAGTTCTTCATGATATCAATTTCTTTTACCATTACTCAACAACGTATGGAAGATACGACGGTTATCTTGTATATACTATGTTTCCTCTTGTGAATCCACGGATCACTAACCAAATTGCAGATGAGTTGAAGGAGAAGGGATTGATTAAAGACTATTACATTTTTGATGCGATTGATTACCAGAGAAAAAGCGCTGCTGTGGAGCCATTTCTTCCAGATTCAGACTGGAGCTGGTCGGATTGGAGAGAGGAAGCAGAGAGGATTATGAATGATGATTGCAAGTTTCCCGTACAGCTTGAGGAATTCCCAAAGACCGTACGATTTGACATGAATGACATCAAGATCTTGAAGTATATGGCAGAGCACAAACAGCCAACTCTGAAAGAGATATGTGAAGTACTGGACCTCTCATTGACACAGGTTCACAAACGAGTAAAGAGACTGGAAAAAGAGGGCGTGATAAAGGGCACAACACCCATGTTTTCACCCTGCGACAAGGTCACATCTATCTCGTGTTTCTTCAAATCAAGAGAGAATGCGCAAAAGATACTTTGTGCATTTCATAAATTGCCATTTGAAATTCATTATACAATGGAGAGCTCGTCAAAATACAATGTCGTGGCTCTTATTCCTGATACTGAGATGAATGATTTTCTCAATAGTATTGAGATATTCCGAAGACATTCCGAGGAATTCTTCATACAAGTCATCATCAAGTCAACAAGCAAGGGCTATGCACATCTATTGGAATTCTTCAACGAAGAAACAAGGAGCTGGGAGATGCCTATCAATGAGATCATGCAGGCCATCCGAGCTATAGAGGCATAATAACAAGGATTGCTAGTTATCTATTCAATGTACTAGATTCTGAGATCGTTGTGACCAGATAATATCAGGAAGTTGTTCTTCTGTCAATCGATGCAAGTTCTCAGATGTTTCAAGATACATCCTTAGACTATCAATACAAGCTCGAAGTTTTGATTCACTATCAATATGTCCGAGACTGAAGGAATTAGGACTAATTGGACGACCATTCTTGAGAGCAGTATAGACACATGCATGAATTCCCTTCGCTCCAAGTCTATTGACTCGTTGTCCAACAGTCATTATGAGATCTAGGTCCTCCTGAGTCTCAATTGCTATGTAGTATGATGGCCGAAGAGGATGAGATGTATCAGTAAATTTCATGATACGAGAGCCCTCTGGAAACCGTGCTCCAAGACATGTGTTACATCTCCACTCACCACTCTCACAAAAAGAATCATAGACATATTGGACATTTTCTGTGGATCCACAAACGCCACACTGTTCAGTCATTGTAGCACCTCATGTCTTTCTAATATAAAATGGTGAAAACCGAAGAACTTGAGATGTTATGTTCTCTCTGTGATACAGCCAAATCGAAATGAAACTGTGATTTTAGATACCATCCGGAGAATATTCTTCTTTTTTTCGTAAAAAGGGCATTTCATTTTAAAAACCGCAATGTAAAATAGAAGATTGTGTAATTAAACTTGGATTAATTAGTAAGAGGGTTCGTGTTGAAAACGCAAGGAGAGGATATCCATGCTCTTACCAATTTTGGATTAACGCAGTACGAGGCGCAAATATATCTCTCAGCTCTCAGACTTGGATTATCAACAGCTGGAAAAATAGCCAAGGATACGGGTATACGTCGAGAAGAGGTCTATAGAACAATTCCAAAACTGGAAAAAGCAGGACTTCTCGAAAGAGTCTTAGGAAGACCAATCAAGGTGAGAGCACTACCTATAGAGGATGCTTTGGAAGTCTTGGTAGAAAGACAGGAGACCGAAGCATCAAAGAGAATACGGGAGTTAATCGTATCTAGAGATGAATTGATAGAGAGACTTGGACAGGAAACGAAAAAAGATAATGAAAAAGAATCATCATCTCATTTTGTACTAATTACGGAAAAAGATACCCTCTCAAAACGAGTGTCGTCACTCATTGAACATGCAAACTCCTCGATTGATTTTATTGATTCATTTGAGAATGCATTTCGCTTTGTCTTGATGTATGCAGATGCGCTTAAAGTTGCAAAAAGAAACCATGTAGATGTCAGAATCATAACAAATTTCCCAAATGATGTAGAGCTGATTCCAAAGACTTTGATGAAGTATGTTCCAGAGAATTCATTTGTAGTTCGGTATTCGGATAATCTTCCAAGTCGCTATGCAATTTTTGATAGAAATAATGCAATGATTACTACATCAGCAGGAGATACATTTTCGGAGAGCAAGTGTCTTTGGACAAATGATGGCAACCTTGTTAATATTATCCGACGTGATTTTGAAGATCAATTTAGGGATTCGATTGATTGGAAAGAAATCGATGAGGTCCATATCCAAAAGCTTGCACGGATAATGGACACTGTGAAACCTCGAGATCACTTGGTACTATTCTATGATTCTGCAAAGGCCAAACACAACACCTTATTTTCGTACATAAGAAATGGATTGAAAATGGGAGAGGCCGCAGTATATGTCTGTGCAGAAGAGACTCAGGATCAGATAAAAGAAGCAATGAAGGGATTTGGTATTGCAGTAGAAAGACACCTCGAGAGCAATGCGTTGTTGGTTCTTGACTACACAGACATGTACATACAAGATGGGGAATTTGACATGGTCAGAGTCATGGACACCTGGAGTAAATTATATGATGATGCAATTGCTAGAGGATTCAAGGGACTCCGTGTCACAGGAGAAATGAGCTGTTTTATTCAACACAATTTAGTCCAAGAATTGATTGAATACGAACAGGCACTCCACACCATTCTCGATATACCCATGACTGCAATATGTGCATATAACTCCAATTTGCTTGCTGACCTTGAGAAACCTATTGATGTGTACTCTGAACTTGTTAGAGCTCATGGAAAGGTTTTGTTTGCAGGGAGAGACAATCGAGTAGGCAAAATTGAGGTACGTGCAGGATAACATTTCATGACTTGGGCGACACCCGAACACATCTAAATTTACTTTGGAATGTAAATCCACTGTCGCATATCTTCTAGGCAAGGATACCGTTTAATTAAACTCTTTTTGAGAAGTTTTCTGAGTGCATAACGAACGGTCCTTGGAGCAAAGGATACGTTATCAATTAGTTGTTTAGGAGTCACCCCATTTTGTCCAGTTTCTCTTAAGACAGACAAGACAATCATCTGACTTTTCGTGAGACGATGAATTTTTGATTCGTATTCAAGCTCCTTATTTTCCATCATTTTTATCACCGATTATATAGATAATCATTTCAATATTTTTTGATATAAAGATGCGTTACTGTATCGACCCAGCTACAAATAAGAGAAGACTGTTAGAGATGAGTTGGTTATCTCTTATTTTTCAACCACTCTAAAGAGCTATGGGCTTCGTCCTCATTTTCAAAGAATCCAAGTTCTCTGCATACTACCACTGCAAATTCAGCAAATGCTTGACCTCTTGCTGTGATGATATTCCCTTCAACAACAACATCATCATCTGTGATTGTACTTCCAGCAAATACTCTTACTGCATCATCTGGTGCATACCCATGAGCAATCCGAAGCCCTTTGAGAAGCCCAGCATGTGCCAGAAAACCGGGGCCACCACAGATTGCTGCTATGATTTTTCCTCTTTTATGAATTGATTGAAGGAACCTATGAAAATCGGTTCTTCCAACATATGGCTCAGGATCGCCACCGGGGATTACAAGTAAATCTACTTCATTCGGATCTACTTCATCCAGTGACTTGTCAGCGACAACCTTCAACTGCTCTTCACAGAGTAGGATACCCTTTTCGAAAGAAAATGTGATGACTTCAGTTTTTTTATTTAGAAACAGTAGTAGAGGTGCTATTTCAAAATCTGCAAATTTGTCATAGAGAAACACACACGTCTTCATCAGAATTCAATTCGACGCTTTCTAACGCATAAATAAGAAGACCCATAGAAGCAACAAATAGACTCGGTAGGAATTAGAGTGTGATCAGATAAAACGCTCCATCAGTCTATCAATCGCGTTATCGATGTTCTTAGGTGTGATGCCTTGTCTCTCAGCTATCAATTTCACCCTATCGAGCTTTTGCTGGTTGTTCATATCTTCAAGACAATCAAAGTAACCAAGCCGCCTTCCAAGCCTGAAGAGCAATTGTGATTCATCATCCATCATTAGGAATGAATCAATGATGTTAAGCATTCGTTCCTTATCTTTTGGCAAGGTGCCTTCTAGGTCAACAAAGAGATTGAGGATGTGGTCACTAAGAATCGTGCTGGAGATGCCATCAAGATTCTCAATAAAGAGTCTGAGTTCTTTGGCAACCTCTACATCATTCAATTTGTCGAAAGTTCCTTTTTCCATTTCAAGAAATAGAGGAACTCTCGAAGATATAGCGAGAGGCCTGAGTCGGATGAAATCAGGATTAATCTGGTTTAAAGCTGTGGCAGATTCTCTTGCATGTTCATCAGAGTATCTCTTCCCTCCTAATCCAGGCATGACATATTCAGAGAGCTCGAAACCAGCAGTCTTCACCATTTGACCCGCACGTACATGAACATCGTGCGAGGCACCTTTCTTCACAAAACGAAGCACGTTATTAGACCCAGATTCTAGTCCAACATGAATTCTGTTTAAGCCAGCATTCCTGATTTTAGCAAGGCCATCTTGACCAATTTTCAGAATCGTACTTGAGCGAGAATATGAAGTGACGCGTTCAATCCACGGAAACTGCTCTCGAAGGTGCAGGAGAATCTTCACTAAGTCATCAGTACCAATAACTAACGAGTCCGAGTCTTGCAAGAAGACCGATTGCATTCCATCTGAAAACCATTTGAGAGTATAGTCAAAGGCGGGCAATTCATCTTGTTCCACAGTCTTCAGGAGTAGCCATAATGAGCCTCGTGACAATTGAGAAGGAGATGCATAGGTCTCACGTAGCTTCGATACCTGTTTCGAAAGCAAGTCAATATCAGATATGACCTCTTCAACGGTTCTCAATGAAAAGACCTTATTCTTATAGACAGGGCAAAATGTACAGCGATTCCACTGGCAGTTACGTGTGACCCGGATTAATAGACTCTTAGCCTCGCTAGGAGGACGAATGGGACCTACTTCAAAGCCAAGAAATCTATTCAAGGATATCACATCACGAATTGTTCGTACAAGAGTCTAGACATTAAGATCATCACATATATGTTCTCACTGAGAAGTAGCGTAATCGGTCATTCTCATCAATTAGTTAAAGTGCACTGATCTATATTGGAATATCCAGTGCTTTTTATTGGACTACTCAACTGTGTACTAACAGATTTTGCAGAGAGTGATTGTCAACTCTCTCCAGCACAGGAAACACATGGTTGAACTGCTATTCTCCATTTCATTACTCTTTTTCGTTTGACATCCAAATCAGCGTACATTGGTAGAAGCATCCAACTCTTCATGTCCGTTATCGTAAACAGTGCTCGTGGAACAAGCATACCTAATCCAAAGCCATAGAATATGGCAGAAGTATAATAGTATGGTAGTCCGATATTTAGCAGATTAAGCAACAGAGCAAGAGTTACAACAATGAAAACAAAGGGTATTCCAAGAACCACCATTAGCCGCTTGGGAGATATCAGTACGAATCCCTCGTTTCGGATATCATCCTTTATTTGACTAAGCATACACCAAGAAACAACGAACCCTATAGGAACCAATAGTAGAAACAATGCTGCTGCTTGAGTACCAGTCAGTACAAAATCATAAAGTGTATCGGATGGTACTTGAGTGAAATAAGACACGACAATCACTAAACCCAAGAGGGACATGAGAGAATCCACCCATATGGATCCCGTAAATCCGATGTTGCGTACCAGTGGTTTTGATGCATCCTCAGAAGGAATAAGTTTGTCAGTAGCCATACCGGTTATCCTCTCTCTTGTTATCAGTTGATGTAATATGATTCTGATATGTCGTCCACATAGTGACTTATGTTTCTCCCTAGTTCGCAATAGTATCTAGTACTTTCTTCCTTTTAAGAGTAAAAGAACATTTCAAAACATCATCCTAAGGTCAAATATGGTTGTAGAATCAAAACATGCCTGTGTTTGAGGAGAATCATATCAAATAGATGGAGTCTAATATGCTGATTTACTTAACAAGTGGTCGAATCATTTCAATGACTGTAGAATCCATATTCGTTTACATTTTACTTATCTCATGAATTTTGATGTAAAATTTCAGAGAGGTATATTCCCATGCTTCTTTGGTGGCTATGACTCTATCCCTTGCTCGCCAGTATATTCACACTCTTCCAGACTATTGGCTGCTTAAAATAATAGGGATTTATAATAATGGATATTTTGGAGGAATATTTCACTTTAGTGTCATTGATTTGATTTTTTCATTTTGCTGTTGATTTCATCTGGAATAAAAACACTAAATAGAAAAAATTTCATAAGTCTTAACATAACCTGCGGTTCGCAAACCACCATTCTAAAAGCAATAACCATAAGGCTTTTTTTAGTAAAATAAGCCAAAAAAGACTTGGTTAGAATCAGACTAGAAGTAGGGTTGAAACCCAAAGGAGCGATTGAGCATCATCAAGAACAGTCAGGTTAGAATCAGACTAGAAGTAGGGTTGAAACGGAATCATTTCTCTTAACATCATATCTGATGCGGAAGTTAGAATCAGACTAGAAGTAGGGTTGAAACTTTTTATCCAGCCATCGCTTAGCATGAACCTTCATCGTTAGAATCAGACTAGAAGTAGGGTTGAAACAATGGCGCGAAACATCAGGGACTATGCTTCAAAAGAGTTAGAATCAGACTAGAAGTAGGGTTGAAACGAGATGACTGATTACTATCTCTTTTCATATCTCAATAAGTTAGAATCAGACTAGAAGTAGGGTTGAAACGCGTTTCAACTGGTCGACAAACCTGACAAGTTGGACTGTTAGAATCAGACTAGAAGTAGGGTTGAAACTTTCTGTAGACCTCAAAGGT
>JAEOUN010000005.1 GCA_016839245.1 Candidatus Thorarchaeota archaeon | reverse complement strand
TGTCCGATCATCTGCGGGATGATCTTGATGCGCTGGAATTCCTTACCATTATGGACGGCAATTGTGAGATCGACCATTTCAGGAAGAATGACCATGTCACGGCAATGGGTTCTCACAATGACCTCTTTTCCCCTCTTGGCCTGCTTTCTTGCAGCTCTGAGTTTCATCAGGAGCTTCTTCTGACGCTGTGGAAGTCCCTTTTTCAGAGTCCTTCTTCTACGTGAGGGTAGCAGTTCGATGAGCGAGTCCATGTTCAATTTGACTAGCTCTGAGAGGGGATATCCTCGGTACATTGGTTCGCCTTTCTGTGACATATAATCACCTGATTTGATAAACGGAGATGGCCGTGACCATCTCGAACACCGTTTGAACGAGAAAGTCCGAATTTAAGGCTTGCGTAGTGGTCAAGGATTATTTATGGTCAGATTTGGAGAGGACATTTCCATTCTCATCAAGCATTCCTGCCTTTCTCATAGCTACACGAACCCATCCCATTGTCGATTCTAGTCCAGGGTCTCTTACGAGAGCAAGACGTGCAAGTTCTACAGCCTTCTCCCAATTCTCTAGTTCGTAATTGATCTCAGCCATGTGGAGAATGGCTAGTGGTAGTCGCTCTTGAATCTCGAGAGCTTTTTCAAACTCTGGCAATGCCTCGTTCAGCAAACCAAGATTTCTAAGAAGTACTCCCTTATTGAAATGCGGGACTGGATCTTTTGGAGCCTTTTCGGATGCTATATCCAGTTGTTCAAGGGCCTCCTTAGTCAGTGCACTTGAGATATCAGGTCTTTCTTGTAACTGCATTAATGCAACTGCAAGTGATACTCTAGCATTGATATGGTCTGGTCTTTCTGTAATTATCGTTCTTAGTGTAGTAATCGCATCTTTTGCATTTCCATCAGCTAGTAGTCTGACTGCATCTCTGTACTCGATATCCTTTGAATGTCCAAATAGTGGCACAAGAAACACCAACTCTCTCAGGATACGATAACTCTTAAGTTATCACTTAAGGCTACGAATATCGAATTAAAAAGATGACAGACCGTAAGCTCTTTGGTACAAATGGAATTCGTGGTATTATCAATGAGACTCTGACAGTTGATCTCGTGTTGGATATGGGAAAGGCAATAGGCACTATACTTGGTCCAGGGAAGATTGTAGTAGGTCGCGATGCCCGACAGGGTGGTGAGATGTTTTCCAGATCCGTGACTTCTGGTCTTCTCTCAACTGGATGTTCTGTCATTGATGTGGATTTAGTTCCTACGCCAACATTACAGTTCTTTATTGCTCAAGGCAAGTATAATGCTGGAGTAGTAGTTACTGCCTCTCATAATCCTGCACAGTTTAATGGGATTAAGGTGATTGGAAATAACGGTATTGAAATCTCTCGGTCAGTAGAGGATGAGATAGAGGCGTGCTTCGTTTCAAAAAATTTCAGACTTGCAGAGTGGAGCAATATTGGCTCTCTCTATCATGATATGCGCGCTATCCAGATACATCTAGATGGAGTAAAGTCTCACGTGGATATGGAATGTATTCGAAAACGGAAATATACAGTAGCAATTGACTCAGCAAACAGTGTTGGAGCTTTAGTCACACCCATATTGATGCGCGATTTTGGTTGTAAGGTTGTATCATTGAATTCCCAGCTAGATGGAACCTTTCCTGGTCGGTCTCCTGAGCCAATTCCTGAGAACATCAAAGAACTGTGTCAAGTTGTCAAATCGATACGTGCTGATATTGGTATCGCACATGATGGTGATGCTGATAGAGCCACATTTGTTGATGAACATGGAACTGTTGTATCCGGAGATCAGTCTCTTGCAATTATTGCTAAACGAATTGTATCTCAAAAATTGGGTTCAATCCTTGTCACTCCGGTCAGTAGTGGATGTCTTATCGAAGATGTTGTCAAGCAAGCTGGAGGAACAATAGAATGGACCACTGTTGGAAGTGTTGATGTTTCTCATAGAATTGAGGAAATTGGCGCAGAGCTTGGAGGGGAAGAGAATGGTGGTGTCTTCTACCCACCACATCAATCTGTTCGTGATGGAGTCATGACAGCTGCTCTCATCGTTGAGATTATGGCGAAAGAAGAAAAGAGCCTTTCTGACTTGACACAGGAATTGCCTGTCTATTACACCACAAAACGAAAGATGGAGATACCTCGTACAAAAATGGAATCAGTACTCAGTAATCTGTTGTCACTTACTGAGAAGATGAATCGAATCACAATTGATGGAATTAAGATAATCAAAAGTAATGGGTGGATTCTTATTAGACCTTCAGGGACTGAACCTATCTATAGGTGTTTTTCTGAATCACGAACTCAAGAAGAGTCTGATGCATACTGCACAGAGGGTGTGAACCTCATAGAGAAAGCTCTATCTCTATCTTAGACTATGCGCTACTCACTAAAATGAGATGGCAGGGCCTTTCGGCCCTCATTTCATACAATAGCTAATGTAGTTTTACTCTTCCTTTTTCTCGGTGACCTCTTCTTCATCAAAGTCAAAGTCTTCAAGAGGTTCAGGAGCTGGAGTTGTAAGCATTGTCCATCCAATCCACATGGCAATAATCATGATAAGGAAAACTCCAAGATAGATTGGCAACTGTACTAAAAAGTCTGGACTAGGATGTAATAGAGCTCCCATAATACCTCCATAGTTTGTATCGATGTATGTAGCTAGGTCTGGTAGGACTTGAAGTATAACTAATCCCCAGGTGTAGTACACTAGTACTAGGAGGGCGAAGATGAATATTAGGGCACCAAATACCTTTTCTTTGCCGATTGTAATTACTCTCCTCTATATGTTAAAGGAACTAACTCGGTAGCGGTCTTGCACTCATAAAAGCATTACGTAGGGTATATTATTCGAGCTGTTGCGACTATATAGACTGAGAATTTATATCGGAATATTCTCTCTTCAGATTTATTCTCTAATTTACACTTGAACAGGGCGGTGGTTAGGTTTTGACAACTGATAGAGATAATACAGAAGGCGCGCAAATTATCCGTGTTTATGGCACCTCTGTATCATCTATAAAAAAAGATATTGAAGTCATCACTGGAGTGAATCCTGGTCGTAAGAATCTCTATACAAAAGAAACTGGACGACTAACTATCACTCCTGAGTTATTTTCCTCGGCTGACTGTTTTGACCCTGGTGGTGGTTGTGGAAGCAGCGGTAGTAGTGAAGGTGAATTGATCTGTCTACTGATAATCACCGTAGTAATGGCCGTGGTTGCCATAGTCTGGACAATAGTGATGATTGCCTTCTCAATTCTGACAATTGGTGGATTCCTCAAACGACGATATCGCACCATAATAGTCATTGATAAACCCAATCGAGAATTCCTTGGGAAACTTGTTGTATCCATTATGAAACGTGGCGGTGTCATGGACTATCCTTTGGATAATGAAGAGTATAATCAATGGATGAAACAGACATTCAATCTCTATATGCGCCTGAAGTATCTACGACAAGTGAGTCTCTTCTGTGCATTTGGTTGGGGATTGGTTGAGGTCGGGTTCAAACTAAATCAGATTCTCTTCAATCCTGCGGACTATAATCTGTGGCCTTTCAGGTACGTCATGATAGCTATCTTCCTTCCTCTAATCCTCTATGGTCCATTTCTGGAATTCAAATTCAATAATGCTACTACTGAGAGTCAGGAATTGATTATCCGCATTCTTATGGAGAATCCCTCCTTCAATCCAGAATATCCCATGACCTTTGAAGAAGAACCTCAGATTATTGGCGGTCTTTCAGTCAATGCTATCCGGAATTTGAAACGCCCACCTTCTGAAGAATAGCTACTCCCAAATAGTATCGCTTATAACTAGGACTCCAACCACTACGACTTGTTGCCACTAAGGGAAGTGACAGACGTTGAAGATTATTGTACCAGTGAAACAAGTTCCTGAGATCTCTGAAGTTCGCATGAACGAAGAAACGGGTACGCTCATTCGTGACGGCGTTCCAAGTATCCTCAATCCGTTCGATGAATTAGCTGTCGAAGCTGCAATCCAATTAAAAGAGCAGCATGGAGGTGAAGTCACCATAATCACAATGGGTCCACCTCAGGCAAAGGACGCACTTCTCAAAGCTCTTGCTATGGGCGGAGATAAGGCAGTGCACATGAATGATCGAGCCTTTGCAGGTGCTGATACGTGGGCTACTGCCCTTACTCTTGCAGAACAAATTCGTAAGATGGAGTATGACCTCATTATTTGTGGAAAGCAGGCTATCGATGGTGATACTGCACAAGTTGGTCCTGAGCTTGCAGAACTTCTAAGCCTTCCACAGATTTGCTATGTTCGTAAGATTGAGATCGGCGAGGATGGAAAGCATATAATTGCACATCGGGCGACTGATGAAGGATATGAAGTTGTCAAAGCCAAGTTGCCTGTACTTCTTACAGCAACAAAGGGTCTCAATGAGCCACGATTACCCAACATTATGGGAATCATGAAGGCAAAACAGAAACCCTATGAAGATGTCAGTGCTGCAACTCTTGGTACTGATACTGAACTACTTGGTCTGAATGGGTCTCCCACCCAGGTACGCAAGGTATTCTCACCTGAGAAAAAGAAAGGTGGTATCAAGATTGATGCTGAAGACCCAGGAGCTGCTGCAAAGCAACTAGTGAAGTTTCTCACTAAGAAGGGGGCTATCTAAAGATGAGTCTAGAATATAATAGAGATGCATGTACTGGATGCATGCTATGCCCCAAGGTCTGCAATTTCGGAGCAATTGAAAAGGATGGTGACAAGGTCAAGTTTGACTTAGACAAATGTGTATTGTGTGGTTCGTGTGAAGAGATTTGTCCTGCTAATGCAATTACTATCACACGCAAGGCCGTCGATAAGTCCCATCTTGGTGATTACAAGGATGTCTGGGTCTTCTGTGAGACCTCTGATGGACGTTTGCGAAGTATTGCCCTAGAACTGGTGACTAAGGGCCGAGAACTTGCTGATGTTCTTGGCGAGAATCTCGTAGCCATTTTGATTGGCGAGGGAATCGCGACCCATGCTGAGAGTCTGATTCATCATGGTGCTGACAAGGTTCTCGTTGTCGATGGAGAGGTATTCAAAGACTACACAACTGATGCTTATACTATTGCTATGACCTCCCTTATTGCTTCACGAAAGCCCGATGTAGTTCTCTTTGGCGCAACAAGTAATGGCAGAGATCTGGCTCCTCGTGTTGCTGCACGGTTAGGACTTGGTCTTACTGCTGATTGTACTGGACTTGCAATCGATGACAATAGACAATTGGTGCAGACACGTCCAGCCTTTGGTGGAAACATCATGGCTGAGATCATCACACCCACCACTCGTCCGCAGATGGCTACTGTACGACCTAATGTCTTCAAACCTGAAGCGCCTAATACATCACGCACCGGTGAAGTAGAGAAGGTCACACTTGAAATCAGCCCTGTTCAGGTGCGAACCAAGGTGTTGGAGAAGGTCAGTGAAGTCGTTGAAGGTATGAAATCTATTGAAGAGGCCGATGTCATCGTCTGCAGCGGTCGCGGTATCAAAGACCCTGCTAATCTCGAACTACCAAAGCAACTCGCAGACTTGTTGGATGCGGCAATTGGTGGTTCCCGTCCTATCGTTGACCTCGGTTGGTTGCCTTCCACTCAGCAGGTTGGCCAGTCAGGCAGAACGGTCTGTCCCAAGCTCTATTTTGCACTTGGAATCTCAGGTCAGATTCAACATTTGGTGGGAATTACCTCAAGTGATACCATCATTGCAATCAACAAGGATCCTGATGCACCCATCTTCTCGGTGGCTGACTTTGGCATCGTTGGTGACATCTTCACAGTACTACCTGAAGTGATTGCTGAGGTCAAACGAGTCTTAGATGCGAGATAGAATAATATCCAGCCTAATCTGAACGATTGGGCTGGTCTTCTCCAGCTTCTTGAACTCATTCACTCCTCAATCTATTCAGAACATAGATGGTGCGAAGAGCGATTTTTGTTTTATTTACCCACTTGTAAGGTTCTTTTGCGAGTGCTAGTGGACGATATGTTTCAAAAACCTCAAGCTGCAATTTCCTGTACGTTCTCTCTTCATAGATCAATTAATAGGAATCCCTCTTGAAGAATAGGAATTGAAACCAGTACTTCTCCATTGTTCTTGATATACCACGCTCCACCAATAGACTCAGCGTTTTCATAGTTGCAGAAAAGATTCGCAGCTAACACATGAGAACCAACAGACTTCCAACGGTTTCTGTATGACAAAAATTCTGATTCCCATATTTGCTTAACTTGAGTTCTTGGTATAATATCACGTGCAAGGATATAGAGAAGATATTCCGGGTGGTCAGTCTGTAGCCTTCTTAAAACCTCATCATTCCAGAGGTCGCCACAGATAAGGAAGGCAAGTCGTCCGATTGGTGAATCTACCACTGGGATTTGATCATCCTCACAGTATATCTTGGGATCATCATCAAGTGAATGCCATCCGGAATCATTCCGTCTATAATGAAGAATCAACTCTCCATCTGGATTGAATAGGACCGCTGAATCGAAGATCCTTTTTCCATCTCGTTCTAAGAGTCCAGCGCCAAAATATATTCCATATTCGGCAGAAAGACTACTCCATTGTTTATTTCTTGGTCCTGGTATTGTCTCTGCAATCTTCAAATCATTCTCGGGATTGCCTGAGATGACAAGACCAGTTGCTGCAGTCTCTGGGAAAAGAAGGAGTTCCGCTTCATTGTTGATAGCCTCAGTTGCCAATTGAAGAATTCTATTTTGATTCCTCGCAACATCTTCGGTCACGAGATTAGAGACAACAGCAATCCTCATCATGCCTTCCTGTTAGCGTTGTATCTTGATATATGAAAACATACCGCATGGCTCGCAGAAGACCGATTAGTGGGATTTTCATCTTGAAATGCCAGGGCTTTTGGTAAGGGGGAGGTGTGTGTACTGGGTTTTTTAGTATAATATTTATCTTATCATTTATATATACATCTAGTCCTCAATTTGTAGTGTGATACTGATGCCCGGCTGGAGTGATATGCGGAGTATTGACGAGATCAATGTCGGACGCTTCTTTGAGTACGATGATGATTGAATAGCTCTTGCTATCATTATCAGATTAGTGCAAATATCTAATTATGAAATGATTTATTTCAACAAATTCACTATATACTGCATATTTCTTGCGAGGTGCGATTTTGATCTTTGTAATAATCACATGTGCGCTTGCGTGGAAATATTTCAGCAGTGGATCCAATCAGAAGATGCTTCGGATAACTATTGTTGGGATCATAATTGCAGGAGTCACGACAGCAGTGGCTGCATCCCTTCCAGTAACAGAAATCTCTACCGGATCGAATCAGGAATTACGAGTAATGCCTCCTGCAGCATTTCCTTTTACCATACAACAGTATCGTGATTATGACACAAATCAGTTCAATTATCGAATAGTCATTGGATGGCCAGATGGTATTCCAATTTATGAGAGTGTAACAATGGATGACCAGAGCGAATTCATTCATCTGGCACACCTCAGTGCAGGACTTCTTTTGGGAATCTATCAACTGGTAGGACTAGCAGCTCTCCTGATTGTAATCTATCTATTTGACCGTCGGAGACTGAACACTGAAATTACACAACCATCAGCTTCCTCATAGCAATTGATTCATGGGTTTTGGATTGTTTTTCCCATTTATTGGACACTAGCTATAATTGAAAGAGATTATATACAAATTCGTAACATGTAATATGTAATTTATCTATCAGAAGAGAGAGTTGGAGATGAGAGGAACTGACTGTGTGAGAGTAGTGATTAATGAAATACTTAAAGGTCAGATTCTGCGAATGTGCGAGCCACTCTCTTATCCTGGTATCGCACTGATTCCAATCCTCCGTGTTGATCAAGCTATACCACAAAAGATCAAACTCAGCCGAACAATTTTGACAGACTATGTGCACAAAGTCATAGTTGGAAATCTGCCCCAAAATACATGCGGTGTCTTGGTTCTTGACTCCTTGGGAGATATCATTGCATTTAAACTACATTTGGACATAAACAAGTTCTGGGAACGAATCAGTTTTGTTGAGCGCCTTGTGATGGAATACTATAAAGATTCTAGAAAACCCATGAATCCCGATGACGCGACAACTAGAGCTATATCCTTCCTAACACGCCTCAGGAATCAGGGGCCAAAAGGGATCATGAGTTCCACGTCTGATTACTTTGCAGTGTCCCAAACAGATCTAGCCACTGACCTCAGTGATGAGAGTCAACTTCTTGCTTCTACTACTACAGTATTATATGCAGCCGGAAGCAAACAATCGTAATCTCGTCTAACTCTTTCTCGTCACTTATGGTGTTGCTACTTAAAGAATGGTCGTTTTTGCTTCTACATTGCTTTCTCATCATCTTTTACATTCATGACCTCTTCCACAAAAGGTTCGCCATGATAATGGAACTGAAAGAGGGGTCGTCCCTTGAATTGCAATCCACAACTGACCATGGGAAAGAGAACAAAGAAGCACATCAATAGTGCCAAAGGAAGTTGCCCAATTCCTGTTGATAGCAATGGAAGAAAGAGGATAGTTACAATTGGAAGCGTCATGACGAATAGGCACAAGTAGTATGCCTTTGTGTGTTCAGTATTCTCCCACTCTTGACTCATTCCTAATCGGTATGAATTCTCATCAATGAGTAATAAGCCTCAGTTTCAAAGCATTGATTGGTTAAAAAGAGGATTGAATCAAAGGGGGCAGTCTGAAACTGCCCTCCATTGTTCGTTATACTAGAAATTTAGAAGTCGTAAGCCTTCAGGGTCTTTCTGTTATTCCCTTTAGTTCTTGCTGATGCTTCGGTCAACATGTTATGAATAGCCACGTTGAATGCGTCGTACGCATCACTCCCAACCATCATATCGTTGTCCTTAGCAAAGTCCTGTATTGCCTTCTTTACAAAGAATGTATACTTTGGCCCCTTTGCGGCTGCTTTCTTAGCTGGTTTTGCTTTCTTTGACATGATATACATAACCCCCAGTGAATGTCTTGACCATTCATAGACAATCAATGGATGAAAAAGCCTCTCTACAACGTTAATAAGGGTATTTCGCGTGTTTTGTCATTTTAATGACTTCTGTGGCAGTCCTTGGCTGAAGCAATGGATGTGCCAGTTTTGATCTCTATCTCCTCTACTGCGAACATCTGAATATGGATACTGTAATTAGATACATTTATATACATAACTGTAATAATGTACAGTAGGCGTATTAAATGGGCGAACACATTGACGATATTAAGAAGGAACTTGAAGAGGTTCGCAAGCTCAAGGAAGAGCTACAAAAGGAAATTGAAGCGACTCGTCGAGATAGAGAAGACTCTCATAAACGACGGGCTGAAGAATCAAGACGAAGAGAGGAGGCAAGAGCACGGTTATCGCGACCGCCTCGTCCTCTACGACCATCACGTGATGTACCTCGAGTCCCTCCTGTAAGACAGTTAGATATTGATTTGAGTGGAATCACTGATAGTCTAGAAGACATGATGGATGGACTTGGCAAGTCTATTGAAATGAGCATCAGGGATATAGATGGTATAGGAAAAAGTTTCAGAATTCCGGGTATTAAAATTCACAAGAGAGGACGAAAAAGCACAAAGGTTCGCAAGAGTGACACTGAGAGTATTCCACCAGAACGTGTTGCAAGGATAGTTGATCCTCTTGGAAGTGAGGAGCGCCTAAAGATACTTGATTATCTGAAATCGGGAGGAAAGACCTTCAACGAAATTGAGGTATATACAGGAAAGACTGGCAGTTCTCTCACGCACCATCTTAATCCATTGATTGATGCTGGCTATGTTGTAAAGGGAGAGGTGAGAGGAACCTATTATGTGACAGTTGAAGGAAGACTAGCTTATAGACTTGCACAATGGCTTACTCACAGGGTTGAGCAACAACGCGAACAGACGTCTAGCAACAAGAGCAATGGTTCAGATGATGTTGCAGACGAAGATGATGAAGAACATGAAATAGATGTTGAGGATGCTCACGACTTGGAGACTGCGCAGGCACATCTAGAACGAGTTTCTGATGAACTTGAGAGAGCTCAAGATTCAGTTGAGAATCTCTCTGATCAAATTGAAGATGTAATTG
>JAEOUN010000025.1 GCA_016839245.1 Candidatus Thorarchaeota archaeon | reverse complement strand
TTACTAATGGTGTTATGCATTGCCAGACAGAGGGAGACAAGAATCGCTCAATGCAATTGAATCTGACATTATCAAGTCATTTGGTTGGGCAATTATGGAACTAGAAGAAACACTCTACCAGAGGTTCCTCCATCTGTCTGCGAGAAGGTCATTAATGAGTCGTGAAGATTTTCGAACACATCTCAGAGGTATGGAGGCAAAGGGTTGGATCTCTCCAATTCATCTTCATGGATTTAAAGGATACAAGAAGCTCATAGGCGAGGAAACTGCTGGAAAATCTCTCGAACCCAAGTTTCCAATTGACGAAATCCATCTAGCTCTTGGTAGTAAGAAGGCTTTGCCAAAGACCAAGTTGTCTGCAGCCACAAGAATTAGTCATGAATTAATGGATGATAGCGAAACCATAGGTAAGGCTATTCAGGTATCGTTGGAAGCTTTGATGCTACGAGAAACAGGACAAATACGTAAGGGTTTAGTTCATCAGCATATGAAGAACATGTTACATGCTCTCAATGACTCTGAAGATACCCTCTTTGAATACATAAGAACCCAAATCCCGGGAATTTTGATAGAAGTAGGCCAAATATTGAAGTATCGAGGACCTGAATTCTTACTCCTCTGTTTAAGATTGTCTGAGGCTAGTATCAGGAAATATAGCTACTAATTTGAAGCTATACTTCCTGTCATTACATTATTTCTTCGGAATCCATTATGACTTCATTTTTTGATAATATGAAATCAAGTATAGAATAAAGAATAATGCCATGATTCCAACATACACCCACATGAATGCTATTGGATATGTATCATTGAGAATTGTGAAGAATCCACCAATAATCGCAAGAGGTGTATAGATGAGTTCTAGTTCTACTAATATCTTCACACTCTGCCACTCATTTGATCTAAAAGCTAGAATTGATGACATTCCAATACCAATTAACAAAGCTCCATATGCAATGTTTACTGGGTCAGCTGGAGTGGTGTGACCAATAAATGTATTGAACGAATCTGGCAAAATGAATAGCCACACCCCAAATATCATTGCTACAATAAAATGCAGAATGAATGTATATTTCAGTAACACAGGATAATTGCTTTCACTTCCCATTTTTCTTCCCTCGTGACTTTAAGAGTCCCCTAAAAGTCAAAGACCTTTTTCTTAAATCTTTTGATTGAAAGGTTAGTTTAGTTAATCTTGAAAAGCCTGTTCCACTGGGTTCATATGTTATAGTAATTCTACTATCGATGAGTCTTAATGATATACGAGTGGAAGAGTGGAAATTATATTGAACTTAGAAACCTCTTTGAAGAATATCAGTTTGCGAGATCAATAATCTTGCCTGCACTTGTGAAGGATCGAGGTGTCTTATATGTTGACAATTTAGTGAGACCTGATGTTGCTAGATTATTCATTGGCGGAATCAATTTCTTTGCTGGTGATTGCAGTAATATTGTCGCCAGAGAAATGGTTGAAAATGTAAAATCTGGAGAATTCTTGACTGGCTCAACAAATGGATGGAATAATTTATTCCAAGAGATTTGGACGAATCGTTTAGGAACTCGGGTTCGGACAAAAATGTCAACCGAATCTCTGGATATTGCCTACCTTCGTAGTCTTATGAACAAACTTGGAAATGAATTCAAACTTGAGCGTGCTGACCTTAAGACTATCAGGAGTTTAGATAAAAGGCACAATATGCATATCCTACTCTTTTTTGGATCATCAAAGGAATTCATCGAGAATGGGATTGCATTTTGCATCAAACATGAGGAGCGTGTAGTAAGTATGGCGTCAACATTTGCTCCTTTTATAGATGAATTTGAGGTTCAAGTTACGACTACCGAAGACACTCGTTACAGGCGAAAAGGTCTTGCCACCATTGTTTCTGCGGCACTTATCATTTACGCGTTGGAACATGGTCTAGTCCCACATTGGGATGCAGCAAATGAAGCATCAGTTGAGTTGGCATTAAAACTTGGATATACTAATCCGACAAAATGGGATTCGTATTTTGTGAAATCCATTCCAACTATGGCTGATGATTGATCCAGAATAGAAAGAGCGAGGCTGGAAATCCTTGATCGAGATCCAGCCAACTGAATCCCGGATTTACCAACAACTGAAAGTCATCAAAGACAAGTGTTGTTGAAATCCCCAAAGGAAGCCTAGTCTGATTACTAGCAATCTCTCTTGAATTCTTGATACCTTCGCAGTAGTTACCAGCAATCGATACAGGTTGAACTGGATCCTTTATTTTTCCTTTTTCTAAGAGAGCAATTAAAAAGCTACTACCTATGTTCTAAAATCCGATACCAGTATGTATACATTGTTTCAAAACCCATCGACTCACAGAGGGCTAATGCCTGTGTGTTCCTAGCTTCTACCTGCAAGAATATTCTTTGAGCTTCATTCTCTTCTCCCCACATTGACAGAACACAATTGATTGACCATCCGACTCCTCGTCGTCTATATCTCTCTAATGTTCTAATTGAAAATAATCCTAACCAATTTTCCTGTACCACTCCTAGACCAGTGCCAGCCATCTTTCCGTCAATCTTTGCCTGTGCTATAATTTTACTTCCAGCGATTCTAGTTATGATGTCACGCCTTGTATTTTGCTCATCCTGTGCAAGACCTGATTCATGAAAGAGTGCGGTTATCGATTCATCAGAAACTCTGAGAAGATCCACAGCAACACGTGGGTCCAAACAAGATAATTGAGATATAGGGACTGTCTGCACATGAGTTATCATCCTTTTTTCAAAGCCCATATCTTCCAATGTTTCATCCAGATCTTCTGGTAAACTAGCTTCTGTGAGTTTGAAGGCTGGTCTTGTATTTCTTTTCTCATAGAAGGAAATTACATATTCTATTGCATCTTCAAGTTGGATGTTCTCAATAGATCCATAGGGATGGACACTATTAGCTCTCCAAGTAATTCCATCACTCCAATTAAGTAGCCAACCATAATATCTCTGGATTTCTCTTGCAGGCCAACATAGGGCAGCAATGCGTTCCAGATTCGTTATGGTTTCTCCTGTTACCATATTTCATTTTAATGCAATACTGCCTATAATATTGATTATCATTGTCGCATCTACATTGTGGATGATTCTGGGATAATAGGAGCAAAACATCTTTCTTATAGAAACGAAATGAGCCATTGAGGTTCAATTATGGAAGCACGATTGGGATCTATTGCATGGTCAATAATCAGTGATATCCATGATGCAACCAAGAATGAACCTCCTGATCGACTTCGTACAAATATAGAGATTACTAGACTTGCTGCTTTGAATTTAATAGTGAAATATCGTTTTTCACCGGAATACCTGAACCTCGATACTAGTGATCTTTATTTCACTCACATATCTTTTGAGAGTGAAAGGAGTGGAATTAAAAGTTCTAATATCCAAGATGCAATACATAGAATTGTAGAATCGTTTTCATTGCATTATGCTGAAAAAATTCGACGAATGAACCTTCATGATTTTATAATACTCTTGGGTCAGGTTCACGCTATTGGATCATACAACCTCCCTAAATCGCTTAACCATGGGTCGGATCAACATATTCTTGGTGCCTTTTATACACCAAAGAGAATTGCTGATTATATTGTGCATTTGACAATGTCGCCCACTCTTGAAAAAGTGATTAATACCATTAAAGAACACAGCTCATCTAGTCTTGAGAAATTCCTTAATTTTCGTATAATTGATCCTGCGTGTGGTACCGGTATTTTCTTAGTTTCTGTGTATCAATTGTTGCACGATTATGCTGAATTAGCTAGAAAAAAAGCTCAAGAAACCGGGATGTCAAAAAATGAAGTTTCTAATTACTTCTCTGATTATTCTCCACGACTCTACGGTGTTGATTTGGACCTGGGTGCCTTAGAAGTTGCTGATTTATCTATTCGATTATTGGAAAGCCAATATTCTGAGGGTCTCTCAGACTCTCATCTAAATGGTTGTCTAAAGAGAGGAAATTCATTGATTTCATCAGCGAAATCTTCTAGGACTGGAAATCATGATTTCTTTGAAACTCCGCATGATTATTTTCCTTTTGAGTGGGCTGCAGAGTTTCCAGAAGTCATGCATGGAGAGAATGGAGGTTTTAATTTCATAGTAATGAATCCTCCTTATGAGCGATTAAAACCCAATCTAGCTGAATTCCTCAGAGGAAGATTGCTAAGTGGTAATGAACAAATTCAGATGAGTGCTTTCAATACTCATAAAACTCGTATTAGAGAGATGTCACAATATTTCAGAAATTCAGGAGAATACAATTTTGCAACTAGTTATTCTCTTAACACTTACCAGCTGTTTATTGAACGAGCTCTCCAGATAGCTCATAAAGATGGAGTCATTGGTTGCATTGTCCCTTCAACCATTCTATGTGACTTATCAGCTCAGACTCTACGAACTCATCTATTCCTTGAAAATCAGGTACGTGTCATAGATTGTTTCCCTGAAACGTCTCGTCTCTTTCCTGATGTGACACAAGCTGTAACAATACTTACCGTCAGAAAAGGAGGGTCCACTACTGACTTTGGAATCGGATTTAATCGAAGTCTGACCGATGCACTTGAGAAAAAGCGATTGGTGCTCGACGTGAAAAGAATTAGAAAAACAATGGGACCGTCCTTGATAGTTCCCCAAATCGATGCAAGAGGTTATGAAATTCTTGATTTAATTCATAAATATCCTTCATTGGATTCGTATTCTGAAATTTCTATCAATCGTGGTGAATTAGATTTGACCACAAATCAGAATCTATATTCATCAAAAAGAACAGATGTTCCTCTAGTTCGGGGGTCTCAGATATCGCGTTATGATCTTGTACTTGGACGCCATGAGCCCAAGTTTGCTGATGTCAAATCACTACGTACATTGCTTTCATCTTCACGTCGAGTGAAACACATTGATATGAAACGTATCGCTTGTCAACAGGT
>JAEOUN010000116.1 GCA_016839245.1 Candidatus Thorarchaeota archaeon | reverse complement strand
ATAGTCACATCATTGAGGGCTTGCACAGTTCTATTCTTGCTTTCAAAAATTCTATCCACATGCTCACAGGCAATAGCATCCACACGCTGTGATGGTAGTACCCTTCTTAAGCCTTTCTGTGTTACTGGAGTCGTCCAATAAATTGTCCCTCCTCCGAGTAACTCAATGATCTTCGAGTACACGTAAGATTATGGGCAATAGCCAGTGCTCCCTCCATCAACGTAGTTCACCTTTTCTGACCTCTTTGTTTCGCCATGCAATGTACCTGCGAATTGCACGGGCCTGCTCTTTGTGCGATTTGTAGTTGGAATTCAGTATGGCAAACTTCTTGAGGGGTCCGAAGTGACATTCTATGGGGTTGAGATAGGAAGCGTTGGTAGGTGTTAAGGCCAGTTCCATATTGTTCTCTTTCATCCAGGTGAGGACTTCCTCTTTCTTATGAGGACTGAAATTGTCGCAGATGATATAGAGACGATCTTTTGATGGATAGAGACTTCTTATGTACTTGAGAAAGTGGAGAAATTCTACAGCTCTTTTTCTCTTCTTGATGTGTCCATAGAGACTGTTGGATCTTAAATCTAAGGCTGCAAGAAGATGCCTGACACCTTCTTTTCGGGTATATGTAGCGGGAAACCTATTTGGTTTCCCCTTCTTGCACCAGTTCGACCCCAGGTGAGGCTGAACCTTCAGCGGTCCAAATTCATCCACAGCTACAGCAACTCCATCGGGAGGTGGGTGACGGACTAACTCCCTTACTCGTTTTTCTTAGCCTCAAAATCGGGATCTGTGGACTCTTTCCAGGTCTTTGACCTCTGATAGGAGAATCCCTCCTCTTCCAGGATCTGGCGCAGCCTTTCAATTGATATAGCGTCAACGACCCTCTCTTCCAGGAGATATGCCCTCAACTTGGTGAGAGACCATTGTGTAAAGGGAAGCCCTAAATCCTGTGGACGACTCATGGCAGTGTCAACGATATCCAACCTGACCTCTTTATCAAAGGTGGGTGGGCGACCACCACCATAATGACTCTTGAGAGAGGAAAATCCTTCCTCATTAAACCTCTTGATTATGGTCCTCACGTGTTTTTCAGAGTAAAATTGACTTCGTGAAATGTCAGGCACTCTGAATCCAAGAACAGACTGAAGAACGACCGAAGCACGCCTCATCTCCACAGAGTCTTTACTCCTTCTGACTAGCTGCTGGAGCTTTTGACCTTCCCTATCTGTAATCTCTCGCACATACAAGCACATAGGTATCATATAATAATTAACCTATAGTATATAAATATTTGTATAACACATAAAGTTTTCAAAAATAAGGAACTAATTTATTGGAGGGAGCACTAGGGACATTACATGGGCTTGGCGGGTGCAAGGACCGTTATTGGTTCTAATATGTTGAGGCATACCAGCTGCTTCGAACTTGATTGTCAACGATTGGATTGTTTCATAAACAAAAGAGCGGGAGGGCATCTATGAGACGCTCGATCTTTTGTCGTGAATCCAAGAGCAAGATCGGGTAGATATATGGAAAATCATTTATCCTAAGCGATAGGAGAGGCTTGCAGTTGCTTCGATCAGCTAGTGTCAAGCTGATGACATAAAGGCAAGACCGAAGTGAATTAAGTGAATCAATTTACATAAACTGAAGAATAGTGGGTAGAAGTAACAGCTTAGTCAGAAATAGTGAGTATGAAATGTCATTCTGGTGAAAAAGTAAGATCGGGAATTGACGTGGTGAAACATATTCAACATATATGTTTTGCTAAGGTCAGATGGAAAGGCTTATATATTACCCCCTACATATTAAAAGTACAATCACAAAGGAGTTGACATATATGGCAAATGAAATTGCGAAGAAGAAGGTCAGAAGAAGGGAGAAAAGTGTAAGATATCCGTACTATGATCTGGAAGATAGCCTGGAATTTGCCAAAATAGTGGATAAAATTGCAGGTAAAAAAGATGCTCCAATCTTAGCAATCCTAGATCATATGGGCATAAAAAGCGAGAACAATAAGCAATTGAATTACAAAATCAGTAGTTCAGAGCAATTTGGTCTCATTTCTAAACACAATAGGTCACTTGCGGTTACAGAACTTGCACGAAATATCTTCTTTCCTCCAAGAGGAGAATCTCAAGAACTGCAACTACTACTAGAAGCATTTCGATCACCACCCCTGTATAGGAAGATTATCGAACAGTATGAAGGAAGGGGATTGCCCGAGACGTTACCCAATATTTTATATACCTTCGGCGTAGCACAAAACAAGATTAAGCGTGCAGCAAAGGTGTTTAGAGAGAGCGCTCTTTTTGCCCACGCACTTGATGAGGATGATAGATTAAGAACAACTAATATCGAAGCCCAAGAATCAGTGACTTCTGAGACTGCTCTAGGTCCAACAGAAACACAACAAACTCAAGTTGATGTTACCTCACGAAGATACCATGATCTAAGCGTCTCTTTATCTAGCGGAGAGACACTAAAGCTTTCAATACCGGCAAGTATCTCAAGACAAGATGTTGAAAAGATCAAAAAGATGCTTGATGTTCTTGTGGGAGGGTGAGGAGTATGGCAGTGGTAGTTAAGAATGTGTCAATCGGAGTGCTTTCAGAAGTACTTGAGATAGTCTATCATCTGCAAAGGAACAACCTCAGACAAATTGGAGCAGAAGTAGTCCTAGGCCACTGTTCAAAAAGCAGCCCTTACGTAAAGAATACACTAGTTATGCTAGAACAACTTCATCTTCTTGAGATTTCAACAGACAATTACTATCTAATTCCTCCAAGATATTTCAAACGTATAAATCATCCAGAATACATAAGACTACTGATTGAATCCGCCATGAGAGAGTTCCTTCCTTTCATAGAGTTTTTATATCTCTGTTCTGTAGGAAAATCAAGAGAAGATGCTTCAAGAATCGTGAGAGATGCCTTTCGAATAGACAGTGATACTGATACAATTTCTAGGGCTTTCAGTGGTTGGACGAAAGGACTGAATATTGAAACACATAGGATGGCTCCTTTGCAACCCTTAATTCTAGAAACAAAAGAAAAATTTAACAATAAGATTCAGGCAATTCTATTTATTCGCGAGCAATTTGGAGAAGATATATCAACACTCCAAAAAGATATCATTGATGATCTTGTCGAGGCCTTGATGGATTCAAAAAAGGACTCTAGCAAAGCAGTGAATGATGCTGGCAGGGCACTCGAGGATTTTCTGAGATACTATTCTAGAGGCAGAGTTGACGTTTCAAAGTGTTCCGGCATTATTCAAATTTCAAATGCATTAAATCAATCAGGTGTGTCTGTATCCTCAAAGAAACACAATGGAATCCTGGTCGGTCTTGGAAATATTCGCTCAATGGGTGACGCTCATGGAATTGACATGTCTGAGGAACAGAGGTGGACAATAAGGGAAAACACAGCATTACTATATGTTGCATTCGTTATTAGGTTTATGAAAAGCATAATTGAATATCAGAAGGGAATCCTAAAGATATAGTGATCATACCACTTGTCAAGTCTGACAGACTCCGTATCTTACTTATACTATTGGAGTTTCTATATCCCTCATTCGGGTTTCTTCCTTATTTGTAGGGCACTCCAGCAAATCAATTTGCTTTTGCTCAGGTACATTGTGATAGACTCATGTTGATCATCCTGTTTGTTTTCTTCTTCTAGACAAGTCTCTGGGCCCGATAGGTCGACCCGATTTAGTATCTCGACAATGCAGGGGTTGCTTCTGGACTCCGCGTCACAAGTCTTTATGAGAGCACACTTGTGATTATTTTTTCAGCCTTATCACGAACACGCCTAATCTTTTCACTGTCAACATATGCATCATGGTAGTTCAAGGATACTGTGAAACACCCTCCAGCTGTAGCGACACCCAGGACAATCTCCATCTTCAAGCCAGAAGAGGGTGTAAAGAACACTCCTTCTATTTGTAACCCATCAATCTCACCAGGTAGGTTCAAAACACCAAGGTTTGT
>JAEOUN010000024.1 GCA_016839245.1 Candidatus Thorarchaeota archaeon | reverse complement strand
TACAGGGATGCTTTTACTTCTTCTTTTTAATCAATGACTTATATGATTGACATCTATTTTTTCTTTGAGTACTTCAACAACCATTTTCTAAATTGACGAGCACCTTCATGATCTGATTTCCATGTAAGAGCAGTATCTGCAGACTTGATGGCTTCGTCTATTTCACCAGCATCAAATAGTCGTATTGCTCGATTGTACCAAGTACGAGCCATCCGTTCCTCATCGTTTTCATCAGCCTGTGGTTCCTCAGGTGCAAATTGCGGTTTGGATACAGGTTCCTCAGTGGTATCGATTGGAGTCACCTGTTCAGGTGGACTCATTTCAGAAGGTATAGAGTCCTTTTCAGGAATTGTCGGGACGCTTTCAAACGTATATCCACCTGTAATCTCAGGCCCACTAGTTTGTTTTGATACTATCTTATGAGATATCCTCTTTTTCTTGGACACAGGTTCACCAGATTCAGAAGCTTTCCATTCAACACCAGTCATAATTATGAAAAGAATTCCTGTGTAATAATATGAAAGAAATACAGATTCAAGTGAGATATAAATAATTGAAGCTGAAGCCAGAAACATCATCAAAAGTGTTGCAGATACCAACATAAAGAATGGAATGCCAGAAGATTCCTCTTTTCTTTTGAACTTGATTGAAGTTCCAATAGCCACCAGAGCAATCACACTGAGCTCGATATAATATAGAAAGATGGTATATAGACCAGTGATATATAATAGTCCAAATCCGGCAATTATGAGAAGCCATCCTAAAGGTCTTCTATTTTTCATCAATATCATGTGAGAATCAAATATGTGACGAAGTGAAGCACCAATCAAGATAAGTGAGCAAAGAAAAAGTCCCATTCCTATAACCATTTCAGCAAGTGAAACGAAGGGATTATAGTTAATCAATTGGGGAAATAAAAGAGCGGCAATCCAAGCAAGATTTCCATAGGCATAGAGTATAGCTCCCAATAGGCAAGTAATTGGTGCAATGTAGCCTTTACTAAGACGAGGTGAAGCAGCAGCGACCATTACAATAGCAGATATTGCTATCACTCGCCCATAGGAGATGGGATAATTGAAGTATAGCAGAATTTCAAGTATATACCAGAGTGTCAAAGCAACATATATTGAGTGTTCAGGATGGTGCTCAGAAAAGGATTCTCCCGTCCCCAGAGGCAATGCAGTGGATCCAATAAGTACAGATCCTATTGAGAGAAAAATTGGAAAATAAAATGGAGTTAACCAAGATTGATTGGAGTCATATAAGTTAATTCCATAAAGTGTTATTATAAGACCTAAAAGAAAGTAGAAGATGGTCACTCCTTGCCTTCGAGGGACAAAGAAGGAAGAAGTAATTATCAATACAACATAGAGTAATAGCTCAGAACTTGGTAATCCGATTATATATGCAGTAGGATTGGTAATTGACGCAGGAATAGTCACAAACCAAAACCATGCCAATACACTTGTGGCGGCAATTGCCAATGCGTACAATCTAACGGTCAAACTTGAACGTGCAAAAACATGTGAGGACAGCCACATAGCAATAGATACTATACCAAGTAAAATCAGAGTGACTCCAAAAATCATCAATGCAACCATTGCATTTTGAATAGCAGCTTCTTGAAGAATCATTTCCGGAAAAGCAAATGTGATATAAATACTTGAAAAATATGCACCAAATCCTGTACTAAGACTCGATATACCAAAATTCCTTGATCCATAATTTACCAAAAATGCAGAAATCAAGATGATAAACGCAATAGCAACCTTCTCCATGCTATAGTATTGTGTTATATCAGCTACTCCCGATCTGAGGGAGAAGAATGATATCCACCATAGACCTGAAGGGATGATGAGGATTAGGTATCTCAGGTATGAAGTCCATCCAGAGAAGCCCTCATCGAGATAGGATTTTCTTCGACGTGACATTGCAGCCCCAAATGTGCATATTTCAAAAACGATGATAAAAGTCTTCTGAACAAAAATCAGGGATTTTGCTAACGCTTATTTTCAGAGAATGTTGTATGTATACCATGTCCGAAGTTGAGAAAGACTACACACTCAGGAGCATTCTTCAGAACGCAATCAAATCGGGAAAGCGCTTGAGATTCTTTGGACCAGGAATGATGATAGTTGCTGAGGGAACAGTAGCTTTTGTGGGCAAAGAAGTTGTAGCAATTAAGCATGGTAATACAGAAGAGCCAGATGAATTCATTAACCTCAATTGTATCATCAAGGTTCAATTGCTTGGTGAATATCGTCATTATTGATTTATGATTGACTCTGAAGGTGCTATTTCATATTCCACCATAGACTAAGAGAATATAGAGCATCATCACAAAGACTGCTATCATCGCCACTGATTCCAAAGCATTAATTTTTGCATCATCGGTAATTGTCACACGCAGGATAAATAACGTGGGGAAAGCAAAGAGTAGTAGAACAACAGAGTAGAGTTCTATAGGTAGTATTTCAAAACCAAGGTGCAATGGATCAAAGAGACCAATGATGCCTGAAGCAATCATTGTAAAGCCAAAGACGACAAAGAAAACTTGGACAATGCCACCAAATGCGTTACTTAGAGCAATCTCAAGCTCTTTCTTTCTGTGACTGCTTGCAACAATAATATACTCAGGAGTTCCACCAAAGATTACTAGGAGAAGAGCTGCATGAATGATGGGCAATCCAATTTCATCAATAGCGAAATGAGCAAAAGATGAGAGTGCTTCACCACCAATCAAAGCACCAGCAGATGCAAGAACAAGGTACATGGCAAGAGTTGGTTTGGCCATCGGCGAGTGTTTAATCTCGCAGGAGATATATGGATCCTCAGACGACGGATCACACTGGCCATAGTACTTTGTGATACGATAGAGATAAGCAATAAACACTACAATAAGACACGAACCAAATAAGAGTAACTCCCCACTATCTAGAAATTGAGGTATCAATTCATTAGTTGCTGTTAACGGAAATAGATGAACAAGAACCATCGAGAGACCCACAGACAGTGAGATGACTGCACCCATGGTGAGCAAATCAGAACCAACATGTTGAATCGCATCAGGAAGTTGATAGTTGCCATGTTCGTCTTTGGGAAGGACAAGGGTATAGACTGCGAAAACAAGAGAGTTCATGAATATCGTTGCGAGAGCAAGAATCCAAGCCATCTCATACTGTCTGCTCAATATCAGAAAGGCGAGGACTGAAAGTTCGGGAATTGTACTAGCCAAGCTGGCATAGATACCTGAAACATAATCAGTGAGATGCATGTTGTGTGCAATGCCTTCAACAGATAACACAAAAGCCTCACATGCGCCGGCAATTACCATAATTCCACCAACCAATTCAAGATAAGGTGCAACTGACTCGGGAAGGATGTGCAGACCAAGATACTCAAACAATAGTAATGGAGATGCAATTAGCATTCCGATTATGTAGGATAACTGCCAGGCTTTATACTTCACAATCTTGCACCAATCTGTGCCTTGTATGACATCTAATTAAAGTAATCCCTTATTCTAGAAATTCCTAAACATCTTCATCTAAGACTTTTCGGATGATTGTAGTCGCAGTACGTCCGATAGTCATGATGACTACCTGTATCAAAAAGGCAAGGATTAGGATACCTAGAGAAAGAGAGATACCAAAGAAGCTTAATGAGGTTGAAGCTAAGTCAGCAAAGAAGTATTTGTAGACTAGATAGTATCCATAGATACCCATGATGAGAATCAGACCAACAGCTAAACCATAGATGATGACCACCATCTTGACACCAGGTCTATTCAGATCAACCTCTCCAATGTTCTCGCCAATGACAATAGAGCCAATCCTTCTATTGAATCTGACAAAGAAACCAATAGCACCCAGAAAAATGAAGAGCGTTATCATGGAACCTAATAGGAGAAGGAATATTGCAACGTCGAATTCAAGCACTTGAATCAGTCCCGAACGACTAATGATGAATGCTGTGCCTGAACCTAATAACATGATAGTTGCCACTATCTCTGCAATGAGTGTAATTGTAGCAGTCCCTCTAAAGAGTGAGCCAATATCAAGAATTTCAGTTTCAGTATCAAGTTTTGGATCAGACACTAATATTCCTCCATAAATTGTTCACAAGTTCATTATTTTAAACACATAAAGTCTTGTGTGTCATCATTTCGGGATTTAACAAAACTCAAATTGAATTCCTTGTTTCAAGTGAGTGAATTAAATTGACAAACTATCTTCATAATCTTTCGATTGGGCAGAGTACTCTACACATTTGCTCCATTTGATTACGGATTCATCCCACAGACTCTTGACCAAGATGACGACCCTCTTGATGTAGTCTTGTTGATCTCAGAACCAACCTTTACGGGATGTCTTGTGAAGGCAAGACCAATTGGTGTCATGGAAATGGATGACGCAGGGCATATTGATGATAAGATAATAGCTGTACCCATGAGTGAACCGTGTTATCACGATGTCAAGAGCTTGATGGATCTCCTTGGTAGCAGGATTAATGAAGTGAAACACTTCCATGCCACCTACAAAATCCAAGAGGGTGGATATACAGAAATTAAAGACTTCAGAGAACTCAGAGATGCATATTTAACAATCAATAGATGTATCGATGATTATAAAAAACAAAAGTAAAGAAAAATCCTAGCAGACCAAAACCATCTAAAGAACATTGAACTCGATTTTAAAAAAGCAATTCAAGAGAGATGTTGTACATGGAAGACAAGATTGCGTGTAGTACTGTGATTTTCGACTTTGACGGGACATTAGCGAACAGTATGCCCTTCTTAGAGAATATTGGCGTGGATATTATGATGAAGTATTATGGAGTTTCAAAAGATGAAGCTACTACGCGCTATCGGTCGACTACGGGATTACCCTATGAACATCAAATAAAGATGAATTTTCCAGAGCACCCAATGAATGATATTGCCATCGAAGAATTCGAGGAATTAAAGATTAGCCGCATCTTTGAGCAAGAATTGTTCCCGGACTCAATAGAAACGGTTACAGAACTTCGAAAGAGGGGAATAGATGTATTCGTATCATCGTCAACATTTCAATCTACTATTGAGGAGTACTTCAAGAAAAGAGGAATTCTAGAATTGTTTACTGAAATCTTAGGATATAGACCAGATTTTGAGAAAGGATCGGATCACTTCAAATACATACACAACCACTACAATGTTCCCTTCGAAAAAATGGCGTTTGTGGGAGATTCATTGAAAGACTATGAACGTTCAAAGGATTTCTGTAGATTCATCGCTTTGGAAAATATGTTCACACACGATGATTTTCGAAACGCTGGACATTCGGGATTAATAATTTCAAAAAGACGTGAAATCTTAGTTCACATCACGAATTTGTAGATAATCAATGATTACAGATTGCCTAAAGACAATCGTTTCTGCGGAATTGACTACTAATCTATTGAATAAACAAGAAAAAACGGAGAAAGCCTACGAAAATAATGATGATACTCGGATAACTCCGTACCAAGAAAGAGTCATCGAATATGAAAAACTACTAGTTCGCTGGATAACACCATTGTGTTTCAAATGCGGAGCAGATATCAATCTTGAAGAAATAAATTGGATGGAACCAGACACTGTGAGATGTTTCCACTATAGAGCAGCCCTTGCCATCGAATTCGAGAGAGTGCAAGAGAATCAAGTAGTTTCAACAACGACAGCTGTAGCAGGACCTTGTCCTTTTACCTTGTTCATCTTCTCAAGGATTTCTCGAATATGTGGAACATACTCCTCAGGTACAAGAACAAGATTCTCTTTGGGTTGATTTTCTAGTACATTGAGAATTTTCTCAAGAGTATGTTTCTTCATCTGTCGACAAACAGCACCATCGAAGAAAGGTATGATTGTCTTGTTGGGATGCGCTTTCTGCAATTGCTGAACCATTCCCATCTCGGTAGCAATGAGTATTGTTTTTGCATCAGTCACAGCAACAATCTTTGCCATCATTCCTGTGCTCCCCACCATATCTGAAGCTTGCTGAACCTCAATTGGACATTCAGGATGAGCAATTGCTAGAGATTGAGGGTACTTCTTCTTCAAGTCTTCCAGCATCGAGAGTTCGAATTTATCATGCACGTAACAATGACCTTCCTCATCCAAATCGATTATCTCAATATTTGTATGAGAGCGAACATAATTCGCCAAATTTGCGTCAGGTCCAAAAATTACTCTATCTACACCAAGTGACTCGACGACTTCGACTGCACTTCCAGAGGTACAGATGTAGTCAGCCTCTGACTTTGCCTCAGCAGTGGTATTCACGTAGACTACCACTGGAACTCCAGGATACTCTCGTTTCTTTTCCCTAATCTTCTCTGCGTCAAGATAGGCGGCTAATGGACAGAGGGCTTTGGGATCAGGAATGTATACAGGTACATCAGGTGATAATATTGCAGCCATTTCAGCCATGAATTTCACACCTGCAAAGATAATCATCTCATAGCCATTTTGTTCGGCCGACTTTCGTGCTAGCTGAAGTGAGTCCCCCACAAAATCTGCAATCTCTTGGATGTCAATAGTTTGATAGTTATGTGCAAGAATGAGTGCTTTCTTCTCCTTCTTCAGTTTCAGAATCTTCTTTTGTATGTCACTGAAATCTCGGGTCATCTACAGTGCACCATGCCTTAGATTCGTGATTTGGCTTTTAATGGAATCCCAAACGGCAAAGAGAGAACTTTTAGAAAAGAAGAGGCAACATTTGCCAACCAGTAATTTCTTATGGATTTATTCGATATCTAGTGTCTGTTAGTTTGAGTGAAAAATTGTATTTGGTGTAGTAAAGTGAGTGCTCTTGATAGTAAAAAAATAACAGCTCTTCTTATGGCAGTACTGTCAATTATGTTCTTGTTTCAACTTATCCCAATTAGAGCGAATCCAATCATTTCAGATATTGCTACAACCAGTTATTTTATCGAAGGTACTACCATTCACAATGGGACAAACATACAGATGCCTGAAGCAAACGTGGAGATTTTTTACAACCATTCAGAATGTGATGAACTCTCAATGGAGTGCATTTTTCAGACTTATACAAATAAAACTCAGAATGCGACTCTTGCCTTTGTTCAACCAAGTGTGAAAAATGATTGGTACGAGTATCAGGAACTTAATTATAATATGGTGATATCAGTTAATTCCATCATTACTAATTATTCAGTATACACTTGGGAAGAACTTGGTTGGAATGCATCGAACTATCCTGAGTTGGACACATATGGGAGTTGGCTAAGCGGTATGGAGTATGCCATTTTTAATGCAAATCTCATCGCCAATGCAACAACAAGTATCAATGTTTCAATTAATGCTACGGGATTTAGATTAGGCAATTATTTTGAGCTGAAATATATTGTTGGAAGTGCTAGGACATTTGATTCAGATACCCACCAAAGAATACAGATGAAGATAATGGAGAGCACACCAGTTATTGATATGCAATATTATCCTGAAGATTATTTGTCAATTGAAATAGAAGGGAATGAAACCTATCTTACTTGGGATTTCATGCTTAGCAAGTTTCAACATAACTACGTGTATGCGAGGTACTATGTTTACACGAAGTCATATACGTATCCTACAAATGCAAGCACAACGACATCCACAGTTACAAATTATTTTTCCTTTGATCCTGAACTCATAGGTGTAGTGGGCGGAATTGCTGGTATTACAATGGTTATTTTTGCCGTTTTCCTCGCAATGCATAAGAATCGTAGCTAGTGACAACATAGGTAGTCAGTTCATTTAAGAAGCTCAGGCAATTTGGATTAAACCTATTCAGATCTACAGGAGGTTTCACTAACGAAGATTGGAATTCTATCAGGTCTTGAAACAGGAATGATTGAGGATGCTAAAAGTATCATTGACGTCCTGAAGCAAAACAAAGCGGATTTTATCATTGAAGAGAAACTTGCAGACAATCTCAAGACTAATGGAATTCCAGCAAGAAAGATGGACGTAGATGTCCTTGCAATTATTGGGTCTGATAGACTTCTCTTGAGGTCACTTCTTGATCTTGGACACACAGATATACCAATCTTGCCAATAGCATCAATGGGGCAACCAGATTTCTTATTTGATGTTCTCGTCACCAATTTTGAAACTGTCATTGATGATTTATTGGCAATGAGGTGGTCAAAAGAAGAAAAGACTCGTCTTGTTGCTGAGATATCGGGGAGAGAAACTCCACCTCTTTTGAATGATATTGGAATTTTTGCCAAGAGAAGTGCTACCCTCATACGTTATTCTTTATTGATTGATGATGAACCATTTTGGAAAGATGGAAGTGATGGTCTAATCATCGCAACACCAACAGGAAGCACGGCTTATTCATTGAGTGTTGGAGGACCTGTTGTTCTTAATTCAGCAAGTGTATTTTCCATTATACCGGTAAATAGTATTAATCCATCAAGAAGACCATTGGTTCTATCTGACGATTTAGAGATTCTCATTCAAGATCTTACTAGCTCAGTCACCATTGAGGCAGTACTCGACGGACAGATAAGAAGAAAGATTGACAGCAAGCCGATTAAAATCAGAAAAGCGATACACAATGCCATTTTTGTAAAATTTGAAGTAGAGAGAGTTGCAGAATTACGAGGGAAATTACTGAAGAAGGCTGAAACCTCAGAAGACCTTGCTCAGGAATTGCCGCCAAGCGCAAAACTTGTTCTTAAGGTACTTGAGTATCAGGGACAGCTAAGCCAAAAGGAAATAATAGAGGAAACAAAATTACCTTCGCGTACAGTTCGTTATGCACTCTCGTTACTTATGAGTGAAGGACTTGTCATGAAGCGGCTCTCTTTACGGGATAGTCGCCAAGGTATATACCAAGTCAAGAAAACAACATGATATTCAAAAAGGGGTCTTGTAATGGTTATGGAGTGACTAATGTGAAAGGCTTCCCAAAAACAAAGCACAAGAAAATCAAGCAGACATTTGATCAAGCCACAAATGATTTGAATTCACTCCTTAAAGGAAAGAAGATATCAGAAAGCGAAGGACTGTTTGGAGAGTCTAGTGAATTTCTAGTCTTCGAACTTGCAAAGACAACAGCAGATGACATAGAAGGATTAACGGCTGCAGAAGCTGCAAATGATTTGTTGCTTCAGATTTTTCTCGATGCGAAGAATGACACTACGGTTCAAGAAATAATCCAAGCAATGATACTCTGTATACACGGGCTTGTTATTGGGAATTATAATGAAGAAGACTTTCGGTATCTCTATAGATATTCACTCAGATATGTTCGAAATCAGACAATAATTGAAAAGTGGCTAAGAAAAGCTCTATTGTACCTCTCAGCAATTCATAATGAAAAGGAGACTGAAATTCTCAGAGAGATTCGTTATTGGATACAATTCCTTGGTGCACCACTCTTTGGAGCATCATCATTTATCGAAGCTGGGAAAGAATTGGAAATAGATATTGCACCAGTCATTGAAACTGATCAGTTTCGTCTTGTTGATGCAGTAATGCGACATCCGCAATATCTCCAAGAAGCCGTTCAGGATTTGTCTTTCCAGAAGAGCTATGATAGCTTGAAAGAGTGGGCTCCAGATGCAGTACTTCTACAACTTCTGAAGATAAAGAAAAAGAAAATTTACGAAATATCTCAGAAGAAGATCACAGACATGGTAGTCGATAAGGCTGTCAGCACAGTGCAGACAGTATTTGAAAAAGAGGAATTTCGAACTCACAAAGATGCCGTATTACCTATCCGACTTCAAGAATTACCATCACCACCGCCAGGGGACATCATTGACCCTGTCATATTTGAACTCATACCACAAAAACTGAGAGTTGGTCTTTTGCCCTCAGTGGCATACTCAACAAAGACAAAGAAGATCGAGATTATCTTTCTGGGTGGTCACCGGATTGGCAGAAGCGGCGTTCTCATAAAAACAGATACTGGTGGCATACTCTTGGACTTTGGTTTATCGGTAGCCAACCACAGAATTCCTGAATGGATACCTGAGATTGATATGGTGGATACTGTCCTTGTGAGTCATGCACACTTAGATCATGTTGGAGGGCTTCCAGTATTATATAACGAGTTCACAGGAAAATGGTGCTCTGTTGGACCAAGTGGGGCAATTACCAAGATACTCTTAGATGATGCATTAAAAGTTGGTACGCCATTCCCGCCACGTAAATATGACACTCTTGATTTAATCTCTCAATATAATGAGTCGAATATTGAAAAGGTCACAAAAAATCATGTTCAACTTGAATATGGCACAAGTAGTGAGGTAAGCCCTGGAATTGTTGTGACTCCAATCGATGCCTGTCATATTCCAGGTAGTGCAGCTTACTCTGTAGATATTGAAGGTGTTAAGATTCTCTATACTGGTGATTTCAATATGGATACGTCAGTATTGTTTTCTGGAGCTAACCTGCCCACTGATGCAGATTACACCATCTATGACGGAACATACTGGGGAAGAGAAGACTTTGATAGAGAGAAGGTAAAAGATCAGATCAGTACTACTATTGCAAACTATGGCCCCATTATAATTCCTAGCTTTGCTGTCGGTCGATCACAAGAGATACTCCTCATTTTAGAAGAACTCGGAATCACAAGGAATAGAAATGTGATGGTGACAGGCATGGCTGAACGAGTCACTAAACTTGTTGGAGTATCAGGACACTGGGAGAACATGAAAAAGAATAGGATACATCTTCAAGATGATGATGTATTAGTGGCAGGCGGAGGAATGATGGCTGGCGGTCTTGCACGCCACCATTTCAACGAACAGAGAGATAATAATAAAGCTGCAGTAATTCTCTGTGGGTATCTTTCTCCAAGAACACCAGGGTGGAATCTTCTTCATGATTATGAACCTCATGAGTGTCATGTTGAATATGCACGACTTAGTGCCCATTCTTCCTCTACAAATCTTGAGAATTACATTAATTCATGTAAAGGAAAACGAATCATGGTCCACACTCCAGTCTATGCCGAACCAAAGGGTGTAATGATTCCAAGGTATAAACAGAGAATCGTCATCAACACATAAATCTATACGACGATTTCTAGAACGCCCTCTAATACCAGTTTTGTGGCAACAAACTTCATTGCGGGAAGGCTAACATTCAGTTTCCGTACTACATCTTCAAGGGAAGTCATACCATCACAGAGGTCAACGAATTTGACAACAACGTTGCCATATGCCTTCTCTGTATCCTCATCAACGATTCCACGTTTCTTTAGATGACTCTGGGGTCCAATTTCCACCTTGAAATCAATCCATCCATATTTGCTCAGAATCTGAAGACAGCCCAGCACGGTCTCTCGAGGTATGTCAAGACTTCGGACCAATCCACCAACAGTATCATTACTCTCAATTGCTGATTGTACTTCAACTATCGCAAAACCAACTTCCCGACTACTAAAGGGCAGAGATTTGCCAGCCTCTCGTGCACGAACAATATAATCAAGACTTATTGGACGAAGAGGAATTTCAGCTAGAACATCAAAGACGGATGACTCAAACACCGTTAGATCGCCTTTCCAGTTCTCCCAGATATCTCCATACTTTTGCTCAATGATCACAAGTAGTGAGTTGAGTGTCTTGCGCTGTTCTTTCTCTTCGCTATCGTTGTTGACAATTAACGCAATCACAAAGTGCTTTGACTTCTCGACCATAACCAAGTTGCCTTCATGCTCGATGGTCTCAAGAGCATTGGTTGTACTACTTCCATCATTTTCAGAACCTGCATCAATACCACCAAATGAGTCCAATGCAGATATCAATGATGCAATTGCATTCTTGTCAATCTCCTCATCGATATAATTCAGATGATAGATGACATCAGGCATCCCCTCATTTGGTAGGATCAACATGAGGTGAAGAACCTGACTGTGTTCGGAAGCAGATGTAGGACTAGCAGTTTCTACTGCTGTTGTATCAACCGCCGATTGTTGAGTAGGTGCTACCTGTCGAGTGGTCTGTTTTTTCGTCCGGTCAGAACCTGTAATCTCATGGATATCACTCTCAACCTCATAAGGTACGGTTTCGAATCCAGATTCTGACGTTGTTGTTGCTGTTGCCTCTTTTGAAGCGGCTCCAGGTTGATCTATATCCTCGGTTCCTCTTCGAACGGTAATCATCTCAGATATTGGGAGATCAGGTAATGTAACACCAACTGTCTTTGCAGCAACTTCAAGCATCAGGCGAATGAACTCCTCTCTTCGCGACTTATCAGTTGCAATCATCTGGAAAGTCGGTGCGCCTAGAAGTCGCTTAATCTTGTCAGCCCGCATTGATTCAGGAAGGTCTTGTTTGTTTGCGATGATGAAGAGTGGTACCGCAGGAGCCTCTTTACGAATAGTGCGTAGCAGGGATTTTGTCTGCATGACATTTCTAAAACTTGAATCTGTAACTAGAAAAATGACATCAGTACCAGAGAAGTAGAAACTCCAGAGGTCTTGGAAGACAGCCTGCCCAGCGAAATCCCAGACCGTCACGAGGAACGTTCCAAACTGAATTGTCTCGGACGAATCGACCGCTACGTTGATTGTAGGCGTATAGCCGCCAGGTGCAGGTTCTTTGCCGAATAACAGACGTAGTAGCGTGGACTTGCCGACACCACCAGAACCGACAAAACTCACCTTGAAACGTGTGAAGATGAGCTCTCCAAGGATATCATCGAGGTTATCGCGGATGTATCCCATGCTGTTGCCACGGAGAGCAGTAGAGATGCGTGAAGCACCTTCACGGACACGGTATTGAATAGCTCGGTCCTCATCACGGCCATCAGTGACAAAGAGGAGTAGCATCTCTCCATCAACATCAGCATGGAAGACCTTGTGCTTCTCAGCAACGAAGACAGGCGTATCAGGTGAGAGACCATCTGTACTCTGGAGGTCTCTATGCCCAGCAAGGAATTCTTGGATATCATGGTCAAGAAAGTCAATCTTCCAAAAGCGAGTTCTCACTACAACTTCTCCTGTATCTTTCCTGATGAGGAGAACGTTGTGTATCATTGAGTACTCACTATCCGTATGTCTGCTGTAGTATAAGCCGGTTTTTAGGTGTTATCTAGTTTTCTCAGGCAATTGAAGCTTACTGTGATGTCATAACTCAGTAAATGTCACCACTCCTCGGCGATGCAACTCAGCAAAGACAGTAACAAGCACACTAGGTTGCATCTTCATCGCCATGGCAATCTGCTGAATTGTATTTGTACCATTAACGAACTTGAGAATTGTATCAAGTTGTTCATAGAGTGCCAATGTTTCAGAGTCTGGTTGCGTACGAATAAGCGGAGCATCATCAGGAGTGATCTTCATAGTAAATGAAATTGCATCAAGTCTCTTGAGGAGGTGCAGAGCGCCAAGAATAAGTTCTGGACCTTTTCCGGGAACAAGTCGAGAGATTGTAAATGACCCATCTAGTTTACTCCACACGGCCTCCAAGAAATCACGAACGGATGAATGCTCAAAACGCTCCCAGATCAATGCACGTTTCTGAATTGGACAAATTCGACCTGGAAGTTCTTCTGGAGGTAATGTTGCTAGCAGTTTGAGAGTAAAGAGTGGAGACCTGAACAAATCTGTTGGGTCGTCAATTGTTTCAGGAATCTCATCCTGAAACAGGTCAGGCAAAAATGAGAACCGCTCTCGAAGCCATTCAACATCAGCATCTTTGCCTGTGATGAGAGTGTACACATATTGATTTCGTTCGATAGTTATGTAGCTCAATTCACCAGTCCTAAAGACAGATGTCTCAGCTGGTCGTTGCTGGTCAATTTTGAAAGAGGTTATGGCAGCCACGATATTTGGTGCAATCTCCAGAATGCGAGATCTCTCCTCGTAATAGTAGCTGTAGATTGCTTCCCCATTTCTCCTGTCAACAACAAAGAAAGCCTGATGTCCTAGTTCCTCTTCTTCGTGTTCATGAGTCAGTTCTCTGACATTATCAACTTGCGAATCAATAGACCACCGCTCCCTTGCCAATTCAGGATGCATATCACTGTACCCAGTAACTGCGAGGACAGACAACAATAGGTGTGATGGTCTAGAAGAAACGGAGTCACATAGATCTATACCAAGAGAGAGTTCAAAGTCTCTAGCGTATTCTAATAGGTCATCGTGGCTAGGAACTACAATGACGGAAGATTCGCTGATAGAACGAATTCTTCTCACCACATATTCAACTTTTTCTCCATCAATTAACCTTCCTGAAACCACTAATGCAAAGATGGTCGTATTAGACAGGTTGTCTTTGAATTCATCTCTATCAAGTTCATCAAAATAGAGCTGCATCGACCGAACAGAATATGGTCCTAGAGTAACAGGATTGCCGAATTCCTTACGATTATCGCCTGTGCACCGTATTAATGATTGAACTGCGGTACCAGAGATATCCTGAGGTGGTAGGTCTCGAGCCATGATGAAGCATAGAGTCAAGTCAATTCCTAAATTCTCTCTTGCAATATCAGCAAAATAATCTTTGAAATCACGAACTGATGATTTCTTGATGTCTTCGGTTACAATCCATTGGAGTTTTCGTATCCTGATAATTTCAATATCTGAGAATGTGTCGCGATCACTTAGAGTGATGATGAGAGTTACTTCACCAACCCTCGAAACTATTATTGCACGATTCAATATTTTTGTACTGATGAAGCTCTTTGCAGCATCCTCTTCAATCAATTCATAATATTCATCTGCAACAGATCGTAGAAATTCATCAGAAATCTCAGTATTTGTGAAATTAACAGATGCAAGTACTTTCGAACCTAACAGATCGTATAGCATTGCACCAGATATCAAATCAGTTATACCACCCAGAATTATCAGAACTTTTGTCTACTTTGAAGATGTGAGTACTTTACTAATCAACATTGTCCAGCTCTATTATTGAAGAATTCATAGGAAGTTATGATACTGCGCATTAATTTTTGATAGTCAGAATTGATCCATTTTGTATCATAGTCTGAAATAGTAGAACCACTTCCTGAATGAATAGGCGGAAGGTCAGATATAGCCTCATGTACTGTCACAGGGGGAGCTAAGCCATTATCTTCAAAAGATACTTCATGCCTTCTTTTCCCTCGCACAATAGATGCAAGTAATCGCTTAGGCGCCTTAATTTGCGTCCCACTGTTATTTGCGAGAATAAAAACTCTCCTTCGCAACTGCGGAACACCAAACTCTTCAGCTTGTAATAATATGACTCTTACAGAGTATTCCAAAGCCTGAAGTGCATTCACAAACTTTTCCAGAATTTTTCCTTTCTGCATGGACTGAATGCCGGGAACATTCTCAAGCAGTATTGAATTTGGTTTAAGATTCCGCACAAGATTTAATGTCTGAAAAAGGAGAGAGTTTCTTGCATCATTTACCTGCCATTTGCCTGCGGTTGAAAATCCTTGGCATGGCGGACCTCCAGATAGAAGATTAAGAGTTCTACCTTTCAATTTAGATTCTATCAGTTCAATGAGCTCTTGCACCTGTCCTTTATCACTCATATTGACCTGTGCTACTGTTGTATCCTTGTGATTATTAGCGTAGGTTTCGCACATATTGGCGTTCCAATCTGATGCGACAAGAATTGTGTGTCCGGACTTCTTCAGACCTTCAGATAATCCTCCGGCTCCACAATAGAGATCAATGCATCTACCCGGTCTAATGGATCTTCCCAACATTTCAGCGAGTAGGGGAGGTATGGCATTGCCAATTTGCTTGAATTGGGATGTGACGCTTCCTTTGAATTGGTAGCTATCTGGAAAAGACTGCAAACGTGCTGCTTCTCTCAGTGAAATTAGCCGATCCTGAGTAGGATGAATGAAGGCTCCATTACCAGGACGATTGAAGAAAGTATTGATTGTATAACTTGGCAGCTCATATTTAAGTCGACCATAGTATGTTGTCCGACCTCCTGAATTTTTTATTTGAGTCAATCTTGCGGACTTTGCTACAACAGAGTCGGGTAAATCCTTCCAATTTCCACCGGCTGGTACAGATCTCACTATCTCCATATCTAGCTCACTCAATGTTGCACAGATATGGTTGTACAGGACCCTACTAAACTCAGTATGTGAGATTTCCGGTTTCATTATGAGGAGGTTCACATCAGAGGGAAGCACATTACCCTTGAAAGGCTTTCCCATAAGAGTTCAATTCTCTGTATTACTATCAAAGAGCTGAAGGATTAAGTTCAGCTCATCCTTAGGACAATTTCTCATTTGAAGAAGCAATGCTGCATTCTCATGGTTAAATCCATACAGAGCCAGAACATAAGCTTCAATTGGCAATATTGAGTCAATCTCTCTCAATCTATAACTCTGAACTGCCTTGCATATTTCCTTCACGTAACTATTCTCTGGTATAAATGGAACCAATGGCAAGGAACGCAGTTCCTTAATAGAAACATGATTGTTTGAATTTGTGACTTGAAATCGCCAATTCAGAAGCTCAGAATTCAATATGCCTAGAAGGTAATTCTCGATATCATTGGACTTTGTCTGAGGATAAGCGATATAGTTGCAGGAGTTTGCTAGAACGCTCCCAGAGTGTATTGGAGCAAATTTCAG
>JAEOUN010000115.1 GCA_016839245.1 Candidatus Thorarchaeota archaeon | reverse complement strand
TTACAACTCCTGAATTAACAAGATTCTCCATTCGATTCTTGATTGAACTAGGACTAAGTTTCACACTCTTTTTGATATCTCGTAGTGAAATTCTAGCATTCTCAGAAAGAATCTCTATAATCTTCCGATCAATATCATCAATTCTTTCAGTGGACCCCATAAGAACATCACATCATGTATCTCTTAAATCGAGGTCTCTTTAAGATTAAGCTGTCTTCACTCTGGTGATAACTTTCCTGCCCATCAGATCCCAGACCTCGACTGAACAGTTCAATTCAATCTTGGATAGAACCTCTTGATCTGTCGGTTTTGGTACTTCAAAGGTTTCAAAGGTTTCACTATCCATTAGGCTGAAGTTTTCACCCATATCTGCGATTATAGTAGCACTTCTTTTGTCAATAACTGGAACATCCACCATTCGATCTGCTGGCATGATAACGTTACGTTTTCGATTATCGAAGAATCCGACAGCAACTATATTCGCTTTTGCCGCTCCATGTTTTCCAGGTTTTGATTTTTCCATTGAGATGACTCTGCATGGTTCATCATCAATCATCATGTAGCTACCAGGTTTCAGACTTTTTGCATCACTCTTCTTGATACTCAATTTATCTCACCAACTCAGTCATGCAGACTCGACTACACCCATTTCGATTCTTCTATATATATTTGGGGGCGTGTATTCGATAGACGGAAGGATAGTAATAAGAGTAAAATGCGTAACTATTCAGCAATATCTTGATGTGTTTTCAGTGATCGAACAAAATCCACAGATACTAAGTGACAGACGTACTATTGGTCTAGTGTGTAAACCAGGTCGTATGGAGATTGAACGAGTAGCTGAACGTATCGCTCAACTTCTAGTATCTAATAATATCACAATTCAGGTGGACCCTGGTTCTTTCAAAATCGCAGACAACACGATACAACCAACTCCTATTGAAGACATGGATGTGGATTTTGTAATTACTATCGGGGGTGATGGAACTATCCTCTATACCCTCTCAAAATTAAAGGATAGATCTACTCCATTGTTCTGCATCAATCGAGGAACTGTAGGATTCCTTACTGAGAGTGGAACTACTACAGCTTTCAGTTCACTTGAGAAAGTCTTAGCAAATGAATGTATTATTGAATCAAATGTAAACATCAGTTCTGGAGTCGCGGACAAAGTATTTCCTGATGCACTTAATGAGGTATATATCGTTTCACGCATTCCTGGTCGACTGCTGACTATGCAGATTTACCTTGATGATTCAAGAATTGATTATGGCCGTGCTGATGGTGCAATGCTTGCGACCCCCTGTGGTTCTACTGCTTATGCCTTGGCTGCTGGTGGATCAATTCTTGCCCCCGATGTAAATGGACTTATCTTCGTTCCTGTGTGTCCTCCTCGATTCGAGCTAAAATCCATTGTTATTCCTGATTTTTCAACTCTTGAAATTGAATTGGTAAAATCAGGAGCTCCAGGACTTGCAGTGATTGATGGACAGACCCGTTGGGACATTGAGCCACATGAGAAAGTCTGGTTAAAGAAATCTGAAAACATCACACGTTTCATTCGTCTCTATGATAACTATTATGATCGTCTCAACACTCGTTTAATTCCAAGGACTCTGTAGGTGACAAGATTGTCGCAGCTCTATATCTTGGATGCAGGTGTGATATTCTCTACTTGGACAAAAGGAGTTTCTACTGGAAGTTTTCTGACTGTATCTGGAGTTCTTCAAGAGATTAAGAATAAGCCTAGCAAATTACGGGCGGACATACTGATGGTATTAGAACAGCTCAGAGATGAAATACCAGAAACCGCATCTTTCAAAATTGTTCAATCCGCAGCACACGATACAGGAGATGATATGGTTTTATCTGATGTTGATATCGAATTACTTGCACTTGCTCATACAAAAAAGTCACAAGGTTTACCGGTTACTCTTGTTTCCTCAGACTTTGCTATTTTGAATACAGCTCATCATCTGGGTATTCCTACAATCGATCCGTCTGGAAGATTTCAACACAAGATTATCTGGTCTTTCAAATGTCCAGCATGCAATCATAAATCAAAATCAACAAAGAAAGATTCTGAATGCCCGATTTGTGGGACTAAAATGCGTCGTGTTGTATCAAGTAAAAAGAAAACTCGATGAGAACATCGTAATACCCAAGTCTTACATGATATAAAATTCATACAAATTGATAGGAAAGTGGAGAGATGTCAAGAGATGACAGATAGATCCTCTTTAACTATTCAGCGAGACCTTGACGACATCAAGCTCCAGGTTAAAAAGGAATTAGATACCATTCGTGATTTAATGGATACATATGGATATCGTACTCCACGTCCAAATTGGAATGCACCATTCCAGATACATCGTTTAAGACGTGCATTAAGAATTCATTATCTTGCGATGAAGATTCGTGATTCAAATCCAGTTAGTCCCACTGTACGTGAATTGACATGGGATCCTCTAACTGATGGTGAATATCCCTGATTATTCTCCTATGAGGACAACCTCTAGATTTCTACTACGTGGTCTGTTATCATAGTCTATAAAGACTACTTGTTGCCAAGTACCTAGTGTAAGTCTTTTGTTGACAAATGGTATGGTAAGGCTTGGACCGATTATTGATGCACGGATATGTGCATGACCATTTCCATCTCCCCATCTTTTATCATGTTCATATTTTACCCCCGTGGGTGCAATTCTCTCCATTGCTGCGGGGAAATCTTTGAGGAGGCCTTCTTCATATTCAATTGTAGTGATTGCGCCTGTAGATCCTGAACAGAATAATGTACAGAGTCCTGTAGAAAGATTACTACTCGTAAGAATACTCTCAACTCTATTCGTAATATCAATAATTTCACAATCGCCTTTGGTTCCAAACGAAATCGTTTCGTGGTACGTGACCAACAACTTCACCAACTCGACTGCTGGACTCTTTCCACTTTTATCTTCCGTATTCGTGAAATCTGCTCTATTTCGTTACTCTAACTTCTTTTGAATGATTAATCAATTTTCGAATCCTATCTGCTTTTGCCAGCAAATCTTCTTCATTCTCTTGTAGAATTAGAAGTGCACCAATATGATTTCCATCATTCATTGCTCTAATCAGCGTAACTAGTTCAGTCATTATATCATCTTGGCTTACCTTAGCAATTTCATCCATCATCTTTATTGTTGCTTTGATAGGTCTTCTCTTATCTGGATAATAGAGAAATCTGGCTTCAAATACGTCAAATAGATCTTCAAAAGATTCTTTCAATTCATTCGCCTGCTTGAATCCCTCTGCAGAATTTGTGAGAAGATCTATTGCCTTCTCAATCATATTCTTCGAGTTTGTCTGTAATGCTTCCAATCCAGCAGTCCTCTTCCAAAGAGTAGCTAATTCCGGTACGCCAAGTTCTGTATAGAATTCTGCTGCTTTTTCGGCTTTTTCACTTGCCATAGAGTGATATGTTTGATCCCTCTCATTGTCTCCCAACTTCTTTGCACATTCAGCGGCCTTACTATAAAGTTTGGATGAGGTTTCTGAATCTTCATTTGTTGCAGATTCTTCTGCTAAATCGATATAGAGATTAATTGCCTGCTCAAGGTATTTCTTGTTCTCGTCGATTCTTCCTGATTCAGCAAAGACTTCTGCAGCCTCTTCCAATGCCAATGCTTGTAGTTCCTTCTCTCCACTGTCGCTACTGTCCTTAGCTTGCCCAAGATAATATTCTGTTACCTGTGAATAGATCTGTTCTGCCTTCTCTTCATTACCCCAGTTCTTCATACACAATGCTTGATATCTCAAATACTTCTTTTCTGATTCTACCTCATTTTCTTTTTGTGCCTTTAATGCTAGATCTTCAAACATCTCTCCAGCTCTCTTGAAAGCCCATTTTGCCTTCATTACACGACCAATTTCTTGGAACATATCTCCTCCTTTGATAAGAAGCGGTGCTACTACTTCCAATTTTCCATCCATCTTGAGATATGCTTCAGCAGCTTTGTACAATGCCTGATTTCGTGCGGAAGTCAATCGCTGGAGTTTATATGCTTCCTGAGCCGCATCGTAGATGTTCCCCGCTTTTTCGTACAAATGTGCGGCTTCGTAGAGTTCTCCTGCCTCCATCATGGCTCTTGTTGCTTCAGGCGATTCACCAATGGTCTGCATTATTTGAGCTGCTTCAGCTAATGCATTTCCTGCTGAGAGATAATCGCCTTTCTTTTTTGATATTTGAGCCCATCGTTGTGCTAATTTGACGGCGCGATCATTAATTCTCTCCCCTAGCTCATCATCGCCTGCAGTATAATAAAGCCTACCAACCTTACGAAGAAGACTAATTGCTTCTGAATAGTTTTCTTGTTCTTCTTCTATATCTGCTAGGTTCTCCAGAGCATCTGCTGCCTTTATGTTAAGCTCGTTTTTCTCATTATTATCGGACGCGAAATCCTTTGCTCGAAAATAGTGATCTGCCGCCTTTTTGTATTCTGTTGCTTCTTCTGCAATTTTTGCGGCCACCCTATTGATACGGACAATTTCTGAATAGACCTCTTCTGTCTGTGGTAGTCGTACAAGCATAATCGTGGCTTGTTCAAATGATTTGATACTATCTTCTGCGTTGTAAAGGTCTCTAAAGATTAATGCTGCTTCTTCATACAACTTTGCTGCATCTTGAAATTTCTGACCTTTTACCATCTCCTTTGCGGATTTGAGGAGTTTCTTTACTCCCTCCTCTTTTCTACCTTCCTCGATATCCTTTCTTGCTTCTTTGAGAAGTTCATCTTCAGAGGTCAAGACTTTGGTCCACCTTCAACATGATGTTGAATGATTGATTATCTGAAATGATTTTCTGGCTCCTCATAACAGTTGCCCTTATAGCTTATGCCGGTCACAGAAGACTAATATATAATTCAAATTTATGTCTGAAATGGTAGCTGAACCCTATTGATAAAGGAAGATGAACTTCATCTTGGAATTGTGGGAATTGGAAATATTGGAAGGGCTCACCTTTCAGCTCTCTCATCTCTAAAGTCCGCCAAACTTGTGAATTTTGATCTTGCGGCAATTTGCGATGATGATAACGACTCATTGAATCGAGTGGCAAAGGAGTACAATGTTCCCGATAGATACAAGGACTATAAGGATCTTCTTAGGGATGACAAGATCAATGTAATCTATATCTGCACTCCCACAAGTAAACACACTGATATTGTGAAGGCTGCGGCTGAGGCAGGAAAGGCAATTTATTGTGAAGAGCCTCTGGCTAATAGTTGTCCGCAAGCTCGTACTTTAATGGCAGTTACTCAAGATGCAAATGTCCCGTCAGGGTCTGGTTTAGTCTTGAGATATGATCCATTCGTTCTTTATGCAAAAGAACTCTTGAAAAAACATGATTTTGGCAAACCAATGTTAGCTCATATCAGGGCGGATCATCAATATTCAAACGAATATGACAATCTTAACAGGTGGAGAGGAGAGCGCCAGATTGCAGGTGGAGGTACACTCTCGGAGCATTGCATCCATGATATTGACCTATTATTATGGTTCTTTGGAGAAATCACAGAGGTTCATGCAAAGGTTGGTTTCATCTCCAATCGTGGTGTTGAAGATATTGCATCACTTACCATGACTCATGAGAATGGGTCACTGAGTACACTTGATTCCATTTGGCATGATGTCGACCGTCCTGATGAACGAAGGATTGAGTTTTTCTTTGAAAAAGGTGTTATCGCGATAACTTTGGAATCAGGTAATCGTCATCTTGACTATCATCTTAAAGGTGAAAGTCCAGTAAGAATCCATTCAGAAACTGCTGACCTTGCTTTGCTTGACTATCTTGGAGTATCGCAAAATGGGGCATCCCTCGATATTTACGGTGTCCTAATCGATTCAGATAATAGTCGCTACGCTGCATTGAGCTATTCCTTCCTTAATTCATTGCAATCCGGAGAAACTCCATCTCCTAATTTTTCTGATACTGTTACAGCTCATAAAATAATAGACGCAGCATATGATTCTGTGAATAGTGAAACCTCTGTTACAATACTCTGATTATTTGGACACCCTTAAGTACACTATAATATGAACTACAATTGAGTCGAGCAATGCAACAAGTATCTCTTAATCAAGTCAATCCCTCGGATTATGACGTAATTATTGCTGGAGGCGGAGCTGGTGGACTTTTAACGGCCCTCGCATTAACCGCTGAAAATAAACGGGTGTTAGTAATTGAAAAGGAGAATCGCCTTGGCGGTGTGTGGCATGGATATTGGGTGGATGGCTATCGCGTTGATCAAGGACTTCATGTTATAACACGAGTAACTCGTGGTGCATTTGTTCGATTCTTGAAGAGTTATCTCTCACCTCCACCTCAATTTGTACTCCATGATGGCTGGGAATTTAGAGTCTATGATCGGGTTGGAACAATTCCCTCTAGTGTGGGTGAGACCCTCCAATGGCCTTTGACAGGATGGAGGGGGCGGTTGGGCTTACTAAAGATTGGTGCTAAGATTAAGACAATGAAGCTCGAAGAGATGAAGAAGTACAAGGACATCTCTTTTCTCGAGTTTATGCAATCAAGAGGAGCCACGAATCAAGTTATGTTGGATGTGATGCAGAGTGCAATATTCATGGCTGCTGGTGTTCCAATAACTGAGGCTTCTGCATATGAGGCATTGCGAACATTGAAAGATACTGATAAAGAATCATCGAAACTTGGATCTGTAAAAAGACTACTCTTGGGCGGTGCGGATTACGATGAAGGTTATGTCATTGGAGGTATGGAGGATCTCATCCGACGTGTTGTTGAAACAATACATGGTGACTATCTCCTAAATGCAGAAGTACAAGCAATTCATGAACAAGATGGACGTGTCACTGGACTTACAGTCGCTGGAAAAAGACTTGACCATTCTACAATTGTAAGTAACATACCTCTATGGTCAATGAATAATATTGTACAATCAACTACTGACACATCTCAAAAATTCTTTGACAGGTGGAGTAAGATAGAGCCAACAAGGGGTATTACCCTTTGGCTTGGCCTTGACACGGTTGTGATTGGCGACCGCAAGAATCGAGTACTTGTCCATCCGAATCCAAATCGTTGGATTGTGTCGATTTCAAGTTTTGACCCGAGTTGCGCTCCAAAAGGCAAAGAATTAGTTGCAATTGCTATGATAGCTGAACCTAGTAAGTCTGTAGATGAACATATTGCCATGATGAAGAGTAATGGAATTAAAGAGTACTATCCAGGATTATTAGATCATATTGAGATGGAGCATGTTCAAGTCTCCTATGCAACAAGAGCCAAACTCATTCCTGGTCAGACCGATCTTGACAGACCTGGTCCAAAGACTCCGATTAAAGGATTGTATATTGTAGGTACAGATACTGCAGGATCTGGTGTTGGTTTGCAGCAGGCAGCTCAGTCTGCTGATGGAGCAGTTCATGCAATGATTGATGATGGTACGTTCCAAAGCTTGGTTGCCATCAATACCGATCCATAGGTTCAATCTTACGAGTGGACTCTGTATGGATTTCAAATCCTCTGAAATGAAAGGGTTTTGCTGGAAGTGTCCGTTCATCCCAGAGGTTTCTATTTGCCCTAAGGTGCTTATCCAGCATTGTTCCCTCTATTCCGGTTTAGTAGCTTTTAATGAAAACATAAGTGGAATGGACTCAGCATGTTCTGGAAGCACCCATCTCCCCTCAGTATTTTCAATCATGAATGGCAGTGCTTTGTATGAGGAAAATGGAAACTCGTGAACGAACTCTACTCTGAGACCTTGATCTGCCAAAACTGTGACTATCCTTGAGAGTGGATGGTTCCATTCGTATGACTTCTTCTTACCAGTCTTTGCAGTCCTATCTGCATAACTCCCTTCGTCTTCAAACATTAATGGCTCTTCATCTTGAAAATATGGATATTTTACTTTGAGGTTGACTTCATCATCCTCATCGTTGAAGATATACTCAAATGGGTGGAATTCTCGAATGTAGAATATTCCACCAGGTCTTAGAAATCTATTGATGACCTTTGCCCATCTCTTGAGATCCGGAAGCCATACGAGTACACCTCCTGATGTGAAGACAATATCAAACAAATCATCAAGAACCTCTGGTAATTCATATACATCTGAACAGATGAATTGTGCCTCTACTTCTGTGGTCTCTGCAAGTAAACGGGCAAGACTGATGGCTTCTCTGGAAAAATCAACACCCGTGACTATCGCTCCCAATCGTGCTAATGAGAGAGTGTCCATTCCAAAATGACACATTAGATGAAGAACACTCTTTCCAGAGACATCGGGTAATTCATCCAGTTCGATAGGATCCAGTGTCTGTTTTCCTTCTAGAAATCCCTTGACGTCGTAGAACTCTGAATTATAATGAATTTTTGCGAGTCTATTCCACAACTCTCTATTTGCATTAAGATATTCATCCATGATTGTTCACTTGTTCTAAGTTGTAGCGTTAACGTAAAGGTTATCATTGACTCATACTGCGCAAAGGTTGACTGCAGTTTATACTAGGAGTCTTTTCCAATGCAAATGATTGAAATTCGATGGCATGGAAGAGGTGGACAAGGCGGTGTCACCTCTGCTGAGTTACTTGCAAAAGCAGCATATCTTGATGGTTACAAGGGCGTTCAGGCATTCCCTTATTTTGGTGCTGAGCGACGTGGTGCCCCTGTGAAAGCGTTCACTCGAATTGCTGATGAAGAGATTAATGTAAGAAGTCAGATATATACCCCGGATGTCGTAGCTGTTCTTGATTCTTCAATCTTAGAATTGACTGATGTCACTGAAGGCTTAAAGGATAAGGGAAAAATAATTATCAATACCCCCAAGGCAGCAAATGAAGTTGAGTTACCAAAAGGTCACATCTATACATTTGATGGAACTGGTATTGCTTTAAAGAACGGTCTATTGGTGGGTGGCTTACCAGTCATCAACACGACCATGTTAGGAGCTATAGCAAAGGCCACTAATTTAGTCAAACTTGAAACAGTCCAGCAGGTGATACGTGATAATTGGAAGGGAAAAGTCGGAGAGCGCAATGCTCAAGGAGCCAAAGAGGCTTATGACACCTGCAAAGACTAATCTGCAATGAAATATAGTAGAGTGCCTCAAAGGAGGTATAATACTATATACTGAGTTTATGCATACATACGTTCGAACCCACTGCGACCGGATGCTACCTGCTTTCGCTGCATCCCGTCCACCTGTTGAGCCATTTCTTCCATCTTGCGACGAATAATCTCACTACTCTCTTTTAACTCGGACAGGTCAATCTTTAGATTATAGAGCGTATTCAGAGCATCAAGTAGCTGTTCAGCTCCACCTGGATCAGGAATAACAGTGATAGCGGGCGTGAGAAGTGCAAATCCAATCATAGATCTACACAGCGTTTCAGATAGTATTGATCCTGCAATTCCTGTAATGACTCCTTTATCTAGAATTTCCATCGATTGTATCTTCGAGAGTTCTCCAATCTTTTCCTCTTCTGCCGCAAAGAGCACTTTTCGATCAGAAGGTATACCTTGAACAGGTATTCCATCAAGAATCACAGTTTCCTTCACTCCTACTGATGCAGCCCAATCCAATAAGGCCGAGCTGACGACATAGAGACCATCCTCAGCAACGGGAAGTTCCGCAGTCACGACGATTAGATTTCGTTCCTTATCTCCATAAATTCTGAAAGGATGTCTAAGTCGTCCCTCTAAAAAGACTGCAGCTGATGGCATATATCGTGATCGTACATGTGCAATCTCTTCCATATCAAATTGGTCGATTATTGTATGAGCGGCTATTGGACCAACTACTCCAGCTGATGGAAAGCAACAGACCATGAGTGGTGCATCTAGCTCCATATCGTGTGTCTGTACAACATGGGCTTCTGGTGCACCAAGAACCTTTGCATCGCAACTTTCATCCATTATCATTTACCTCTTAGGTGATTAGAATCGTTGAACAATATTAAGCTTGAGTCACAGTGGTTCAATGTGAACAAATACATAGGTTATCATTGGAAACGACTCGACGACTCTTTTCTCTATTGCATCAGTAATCTCATGACTCTTTGCCAGTGATATTTCTTCATGTATACTACAATCAATCATGACTGAGATGCCTGTCTTCTCCTTTCGTAAAGTGATATTAGAACAAGTGATTTTTGAGGTTGAATTATTGACGATCTCTTTAATGGAATCTATCATTTCTGTTGATTCCGATGTTATGTCTTTGGCTCTCAACTTTTCTGAAGCTGTTTCAAGATGAAAGGTGACTGATTTGATCCTTGGCTCGATATCTTTGATTTCTTGCTCAATCCTATCAGCAATGTGATGCGCATCTTGTAAATTTAATTCGGGCAACAATTCCAAATCTGCAGCAATTTCGATATCTTTTCCTACATAAAATATGCGTATGTTGTGAATAGTCGTAATCTCCGATTCTCTTCTGATTAGAAACTTGAGCTTTTCATATATGTCCAGATTACTAAGTTGTTCCTGATCGAGTGTTGCTGGCTCTACATGAACAACGACATCCACTTTTGGTGCGAGTTCTGATAAAGCTGATTCTATTAATTCAGTTATCTGATGACTCTCTGTAGTTGTGACTGATTCATCAACCTTGATTACAACATCAACAAAGAGGTCTGGTCCGGATGTTCTTACACGTACCAGAGAACAATCAATAACCCCTGGAATTGATGAACATTTTTGAATCACAGTTTCTCTTACTCCCTCTGGAGCCCTATCCACAAGATAGTCAAAAGATCGTTTTCCTAGATTGAATGATACATAGAGAATTACTACTGAAACTCCAAGTGCTCCCAATGGATCACCGATAGCGAATCCTAACTGCAATAATACTAATCCAAGAAGAACGACGACTGAGCTTAGCATGTCTGTTCTGAAATGCAGTGCATCAGCTTCGAGCGCTTGACTATTGAATGCAATTGCAGTCCTATAGAGCATTCGACTTCTTTCGTAATCGACGAATATACTCGTAAGCATGACAATAATTCCCCAGATATTGGGTTCAATGAATTCTTGTTCAATTATCCTACGAAATGCTTCGTATATAATCCACCCAGATGTGATCCAGAGAAGAATTGTTTCAGCAAGTGCTGCGAAGTTCTCAATTTTGCCATGTCCGTAGAGATGCTCTGAATCGGGCTCCTCTGAGGCTCTCTTAACTGCCACTAAAGTGATTCCAGCAGCTACAAGATCGAGTCCGCTATGAAGTGCTTCTGAAATGACTCCCAATGAATTTGTAATTACGCCAACGATGAGTTTCATGAAGGTAAGAAATAGCGCAGCAAGAACAGAAAGAGCTGCTGCTCGTTTGACCTTTGCTCTTCCTCTACGATCTGAATTAGTCATTATCTTACATCGACCGATAAAAGGCCGATATAATGCTTATCATGTATCAATGAATCAGTTCTATGATTTTGGGTAAGATTATATCATATGACGAGAATTCTCTGACAAGGATTTTATTCATGATGTCTTTACGTTTAATTAGATACTTTTGAGAGAGTAATTTGATGAGATTTCGTACTGAGGATATTATGCCTCCCCCAATTGTCAAACTAGCTGAAGCTGCTAAACGCTTTATTGCATCACCTAATTTTCTTGATTTGGGTCAAGGTGTTCCTGGTCACATTCCTCCAGATGAACCTCTTGTGGTAATCCGTGAACTCCTTTCACATCCATCTACTCATCTCTATACTGCTGATCAGGGTTTGTTGGAACTGAGAGAAGCTCTAGCACTCTATCTCTATCAAATTTCAGGCATTGCTGTTGATCCAATTGATGAACTAATTATCACTGCAGGAGCTAACAATGCATTCGCTGGAACTATTATGACACTTTTGAAACAAAATGAGAACATCATCATGCCTACACCATACTACTTCAATTCTGCAATGGCTGTACGCCTTGTAGGCGGAGAGGTGAGGGAAGTTCCTTGTGATTCTAGTTTTCAGATAGATATCGATGGTATCTCCAAAGCAATTGATAAGGGCACTCGTGCTATCTTACTCATCTCTCCAAATAATCCAACTGGAGCAGTGTATACCAAAAAAGCAGTTGATCAAGTTGTAGATATTTGCCTTGAGAATGACTTGGTCCTTATATCTGATGAAACGTACTCTCGAATGACCTTTGATGGAGCGTTACATTATAGTCCCCGTCTTAGGCGAGATGCACTTCAAAACATCATCACCTTGGGAAGCTTCTCAAAAGACTTTGGAATGAGTGGTTGGCGTGTTGGTTTTGCAATTGGTCCAAAGGAATTTACAGATGAGTTTCTTAAAGTTCAGGATACAATTTCTATCTGTGCACCAACCGCAGGACAGTTACTAGCTTTGGAGATATTAAAGAATGGACTTGATGCGGTGGAAGAGGAACTAGATCGTTTGAATCTCCTTAGAGAACTAGCATATCTTCGCATTCGTGAGATCGATGATTTGGTAACTACTAGGACAGCTGGGACTTTCTATATGTTTCCAAGAGTAAAAGGCTGTAAAGATTCGCGTTCACTTGCAATGGATCTTCTTCAATCTACCAGTACTTTTGTCTTACCTGGTGTTATTTTTGGTTCTGCAGGAGAAGGTCATATACGGATTTCAATAGGACCCTTAACACCAGAGGCTGTGGATGAAGCTTTTGACAGAATAGGGCGTTTCTTCGGTAATCCTTAGATATCTCTATACATTATCCATTCCCAATCAGTGATAGTGTGACTAGTATACTGACGCCATTCTTCTCTCTTGAGTTTGATGAAGTTTGCTGCTATCTGTGGTCCAATTGCATTTAATATGACTGGATCATTTTCAAGACAATCAAGAGCTTCAGATAGTGTCTTTGGCAGCATCTTAATTCCATTTTGTTCTCTTTCTTCATCTGTCATGTGAAAGACATCTTCAGTTCGTGGTTCTGGTGGTGCAAGTTTTCTGTTTATTCCATCCATTCCTGCTGCGATTATCACACTGAATAATAGATATGGATTTGCCATCGAATCACCAGATCGCAATTCAATTGCTGCTTTCTCACCGGAACTAAACATTGGTACTCTAACAAGAACCGTTCGATTTTTTTCTCCCCAAGTTATGTATACTGGTGCCTCATGATGTGGTACTAGTCTCTTGTATGAATTTACACTTGGATTTGCAATCGCAGTTATTGCAGCAGCATGCTCAAGAAGGCCAGCTATAAAGTATCGTGCTATATCAGAGAGTCCACCATTTTCATAATCGCCAAAGAGATTTTCATTACCATCCCATAACTGCATGTGACAGTGCAATCCACTTCCTGCTTCTCCTGCAAAGGGTTTAGGCATAAAGGTAACATCAATACCATGACTCTGAGCTATAGTCCTTGCAATGTTCTTGAATATGAGGATATTATCCGCCATGCGTTTTGAATCTTCGAAATTAAGTTCAATTTCCTGTTGCGCCTCACCAACCTCGTGGTGGATAACTCTCGGTTTCATTCCTGTTTCAATCAAAGCTAAGGCTATCTCAAGAAGAACATCCATCCCTGGACTGCGTGGATATATGTCTGCATAGCCTGCATCGTCAAAAGATTCACCATCGGGAGTTATCAAGTGGAACTCAGGTTCTACTTTGACATGTAGTTGAAGATTCCCCGGAAGATATTCAGCATAGACAGTATGTAATCTTCCTCGGGTATCAAGGGGAAAGTAATCACTGCTTGAACCAGCTGCGTCTTTCTCTTTTATAAAACACATAGCTGCAGCCATTCGAGTGGGATCAGTAAATGGTATTTCGATTAAACTCGATATGTCTGGATCTAATCTCAAATCAGATGCCTCAACAGATGCAAGCCCAACTATCGAACTTCCATCGCAACTTGTACCTTTTTTTAGAACCTGATCATTAGCTAATGCTTTCAAATCATCTACCGGTTTGCAAGGTACTATCATAGCCTTCATTCTGCCTAGAAGGTCAGTGAACCGTAGCTCTATAAACTCAATTTTTTCTGACATAATTCCAGCCCCTTGGGATAACGGAATTGCTGAATATCCTTGTTAAAGATGTTGTTTCTAGCCCCAGAGTTCTTGATACCATACTTGCGCATCATCACCAATCTCAAGGCGGATTGAGCCACTGGCCACACTAACCTCATCACCTTCAAGTATCTCAAAATTCAAGCCAGCGATTCTAATTGCTCTCTTTTCAAGGTGAACATTCCCAATATTTCGGGCATGCATTCGACAGACTCTCTTTCCACCATCCATGATAAGCATCTGCTCATCATAAGTAACAATACACTTCAGTTTGAATTTCCTATCCTTTAAAGATCCCATATGTACCTCGAGATTTTCAAATTCTCCTTTAACATTGTCCGCCTTCATTGATTTCACACCTACTTGATATCCTAAGTCTCTTATGAACCTCATCTTTGTCACATTGATACATTCGGAAGACACAAACGTGATTTAGTATATATTAAGAAGAAGAAAATGAAACATGGACTTCATATTGGTACAAGTGGATGGTCCTACGAAAAGGATTGGAAGGGATCTTTCTATACTTCTGGGAAATCAATGCTACAACAGTATCTGTCATATTTTGACACTGCTGAGATTAATTCAACATTCTATTCCCTACCAAATTCCAATTTCATAAAGCACTTGGCTGCAGTTGATCGAAGTAAATTCTTCACTGCAAAATTACCAAAGAAAGTAACACATGATTGCAAATTGGATCTTGCTGGTGAGGGTGGTCAAGTCCTCAACGAGTTTTATGATATACTAAAACCAATAGAGTACAGAATTCATGTTTTGTTGATCCAACTTCCTCCTTGGAAACTCTCATCAATGGCTGATTTAGAGACTTTTTTTTCACAACTCAAATCACCCTTCAGATATGCAATCGAATTTCGTGATGAGAGCTGGCTTGTAAGCTCAGTTTGGGAATTGCTTGAGAAATATGAGGTTGCACACTGTATTGTTGATGAACCAAAATTACCAATTGATCCGCGGGTAACAACTGATTTTTCATATATTCGATGGCATGGGCATGGTGGGAAGCTCTGGTACAACTACCGTTATTCACTTGAAGAATTAGAGAAATGGAAACCAACGGTGCAGCAACTGATGCATAGCGTTGATACTACGTATGGTTACTTCAATAATCACTTTGCTGGTAATGCTCCCATGAATGCTCTTCAAATGTTAAGTCTGTTGGAGATGATTAATCAAAAGCAAGAACGAAAATTGCAGAAGATGCTGGAGCGGAACACTTTCAGTCAGACATCTCTAGACGATTTCTAAGAACGCTTATTGGAAGATATTTCATATTCTATTACACGAGTTGAATTCAAATTGAATTGTTTCTTTCTGGATTAATTGTGTCCATCTCGAAAGCCTAATAAGTGGTCTAAAGGCACGAAACCGCGACAGGTGAATATGGATGAGCTTTGATATTATTGCTGAGCCAACTGTAAGGGCACCAAGTGATGCACGACCGAGGCGAGGTCGTGGTTTTAGCAAAGAAGAGATACTGCAGGCTGAGTTGACAATAAATGATGCCCGTAAAATGGGTTTAATGGTTGATCTCAGACGTAAGACTGTTTATCCAGAGAACATCGAGGGTCTTAAACAATATATGAAAGATCTTGAACAATTGATTGCAACACTAGCTAAAGAGGAAGAAGTATCAGCCAAACCATCTGCAAAAGTAAGTGCAAGTGATGCTGTCGCAGAATTATCCTCTCTTAAGGCAATAAAGGCTGAAGAAGCAGAGTTACTTGTTGCAGCAGGAATCACTTCAATCTCAGATTTAGCTTATTGTGAAATTGAAAAGGTTTCTAAAAAGACTGGAATCGATGAAGATCGAATTACATCAATGGTTAAAGCTGCATTAAAAAAGGCGTAATTATCATATATGAGCTATGAGGTGTCCAATAATGGATATTTCACGGCTCATATCTATCCTCAAGAATCCTCCTAAAGTACCTTATCCCGTAATCCTCCCAGATTTTTTTATTGACCACTTTGTTTTAATTCCTGAGTTTGATACTTTCATAGATGATTTAGAAACTCTCGCAAATCAGGGTGGAGGTAATCTTCTACATAATGAGCAATTTATTCGCAAAGGTGGGAATTGTGTAAACACAGCATCTGCTCTTCTTGCACTTGGTCTGGATCCAAAAATAATAGTCACCACTGACGAGTATGGTGCGAATCTACTACAGGTATTGGCCCCGAAAGAATTAGATCTTACTCATATTCATTCTGATGGCAAACTCTCAATGACTGTGTCTATTGAAACAAAATATCAAAATCGTAAAATCAATCTCATGGTCAGTGACAGCGGCTCCGCCTCTCATTTTACTTACTCCAGCTTAACTAACGATGATTTGGATTTGATAAAAAAAAGTGGACTGATTGCCTTGGTGAATTTGAACCACAATCAAAATGGAGCAAGTCTTGCTGAACAATTATTTTCATTTGCTAAGACTGAAACAAGTGCTAGGACTTTCATGGATATCGGGGATCCATCTAGCAATCCTCATCTTGTTGAACCACTAGTTAATGATGTTCTGAAGAAAGGTATTGTTGATATCCTCGGCATAAACGAGAATGAGGCTGGTTGGATTACTTGGTTTCTTACTGGGCGGGATACGAAATGGAAGAACATTGTATCGCAAGAGGATGCTTGGATTCCTGCAGCTAAGATAATTTCTAATGACACTGGAGTTCGAGTTGATCTTCATACTTCAAAATTTGCAGCGAGTATCATTAATGATGAAGTTATTTCAATACCTACAATTGAAACAACTAGTCGAGTTGTCTGTGGTGCAGGAGATGCATGGAATGCCGGTGACATCTATGGAGAGCTTCTTCACCTTTCTACAGCAGAACGAATAGTCCTTGCAAATGTCGTTGCCGCTCTATATGTGTCCTCTGAAGATGCGAAACATCCTGATCGCGGCATGATTATAGACTTTCTCCACAATAAAATGGCTTGAAGTAGTGGCAAAAAGCTACTTAAACATCAATATACAATGTCTAACCTGCATAGAATTTGCGGGGTTAGGTGCAGATCTATTGGAACTCGAACGTGTACTCACTAAACTGAAGTTTGATGACTCAGTCACTGGGTATGCGTTAATTACTAATGATGGGCAGCCATTCCTTTCATTTTCACTTCCGGATGAAGTTCTTCCACAAATTAAAGGCACTTTACGAATTCATGGGAGTGATATGAAATTAGTCAATATTATGACTGGAGAAGGAATTGTCGTTCTTGCAAGAGTTGATCTAAAATGGGTTCTTGCAGTGTTATTCTCTGTAGAACTCCAATTGGGTACTGCGTTAACTAGAACAAAAGATGTCGTAGAACTCTTGCAGCAGGTTGATCTTCCTCCACCTCCAGTTCCTGTTGAAGAAGAAATACCAATAGAGGAAATCGAGATTGTAACTTCACCTATTACTGAAGAAGTTTCAGTTAACGATGATCTGCAACCTATTGCTGTAGTTGTTGAAGATTCCTCAGTACCTATGGAGGTAGAAGTCTTTCATGGGTGTGTTGTACATAGAGGAAAACGATATACAGACGCAATGACTCTTGATTCAGCTCTTAATTTAGAGATGAAAAATGCACATACAAATCTAGGTGTAGACATTCTTCTCATAGCGGATGAGAAAATGACTGTCTACAAGATTGCTGAGCGTCTTGCAAAACCTGTTGAACGCGTTTTAGACGTTGTACGATGGTGTGTCAGGGAAAGTATTATTGATGTTGAATGTCCTGAGGAACAAGAACCAGGACATAAAGAGATAGTGGAACTACCATTATTTGAAGGCAACATTAACAAGACTAAGAAAGAGCATCGTCCTGTTCTGGAAATGTGTAATGGAAGTCGTACACTTCAAGAAATTGCTACTGAGCTAGGAATTCCCTATTTCCAAGCATTGCAGAGTACAATTCCATATCGCGGCAAGACTCTCAAATATATTAGGACTGACAAAGTATCGCGAGGTTAATTCAATGGGAGTAAAGGGAAAACTAGGATGGACTTTAAAGACTGAAAAAGTATCCAAAGTACTGTTTCAGGCGAGTTATCGGGAGCTCATGAACTTACTCATGAGTACCAGTGAAAGCATAGAAGAAATCAATAGGAAGATGAATGATATCGGATTTCGTGTTGGTGAAACTCTCCTCATGGACTATGCTGATAAGATACGACAACACGCAGTTTCCTTTGATCAATTTGCCAAAACACTGCAACTTGCATACAAGGTAAACTCGGGTCAAGAATTCACTTCAATATTTATCAGCGACGATAAGAGGACAATCAAATTCACTGATGATAACTGTCCTATTTGTCAAGGTGTTGTAATTGGCGACATGCCTGGTCTTCAGTATTGCGCTATCGTTAGCGGCGTGTTTAATGCTGTAATGAAGCTACGTGGCTTCTCTGCTGATAGTTATCAGGAATCTTGTAAGGCCCTCGGTGACAACACTTGCACATGGACACTGGTTCTTCGAGATTGATTTCAGATATTGACTATTTGGCCATATGGAATAGGTATAAAACAATAAAGACGGGAATAAAAGATAGTTGTGAATTACGGAGGCTATCTCTTTGGGTCAAGGTCTAGGCACGCTATTCGGACTTATTACTGCATTTGCTATCACATTCTTGGTTATGACTTTTGGAATCTATATGCCTGAAGACTTGATTTCTTCCAATATTGTAACAGATTTCCTAAGTACCACCGAACTTGAATATCGATTAGCAGTAGTCGGAACCATTCTGTACCCATCAGCTTTGAGAGGAGCTAGTCTTGGTGCAATCCTCAATTTTGGCGCGCAAGGTGCATCCGTGCTCATGTTTCTTGCGTGGGGGACTGGTGGACTAGTTGCAGGATTATTATCGAAGGATTTTCTTCCCGGCATTCTATCTGCTATGTTCTCTGCAATAATTGGAGCCATTCTCTGTTGGTTGTTATTCTTCATGATATCTCCCGGATTTGATATCTCGGCTATTTTTGGACCTGCTTCACTACTGATGATGCAAGCTGCTCTTGAAGGTGCTATTTACCCATGTATTGCTTGTGCGATTGGTGGTGTTCTTGGTGGGGGAATTACACGGGATCGCTAATCCTTTTCCTCCCTAAGTATCATGCCGCACTCAGAACATATCAGGGGATTTGATTTAAACACTGCTCCACACTGACAGCGTGTTTCAATCTTTTCTGGAATTGCTGGTTCATTTTGTTTCCTAATATGGTCAATTATCATAGATAGTGGAAACGCGCTAATCAATGAAAACAGAGAAATAAAGAGTGACGCTGAAAACATGTATAATAAGTCAAGATTTCTAGTTGGCGCTGTCCATAATTCAGGATTGATTAGGAGAATGGATACAAGTGCAAGAACTCCCTGAAAAACTCCAATCCATAATGCTGATCTTACAAGATTCCAGCCCTTTTTGGAAAATGGTGTAATTATTATTCCTATTATTATCCATGTAATCAGATATGCTGGCATCTTGGTGATATCTATCATCTCAAGAAATGTGGATTGAAGCGCGTTACTTCCTACAAATAAGAACCAGAGCACCTCATATGGTTGAGGATAATTCGGTTGTGTAAGCCCTTGAAGACTTACAATCAAGACCGCTCCTATAATTGCTCCAAATAGACCAGCCAATAGATTTCTCATCAAATCTCCTCTTTACGAGTGTACTTTGAGTAATTTGCTTTTCCACTTAACCGTTTTTGAATAATCTACTGTTATATTTTGATAACATGACCACAATCCTTTTCAGACGACTTTAGGAAGAATTAGTTGTACGGGCACCTCAACGCAGGTTAGTGTCCGTGAGGTGTGATCTATGTCCAAAGATTTGGAGCGTGCACTTTCGAAACTCAGATTTGATGATCAAGTTCTTGGGTACTCCCTCATGACAAAGGTTGGAAGACCTTTTGTCAGTTTTGCATTCCCCGATGAACTCTTTCCACGTGTAAAAGATAGTATCAAACTCTATAAGACCGATCTGCGTCTTATGACTATTGATACCGAAAAGGGACTTGTTGTTCTATCGCCAGTGGATGATAACTGGATATTGACTGTGTTATATGTTCCAGAGCTCCAACTTGGACTAGCTATTGCAAAGACAAAGAATGTTCTTCGACTTCTTGAAGGAATTGAACTTCCTCCTCCACCAGAGGATTTTGAAGAATCATCAGAAATGAATCTTCAGGTTCTTGAGAGCATTGCGATAAAAGCAGCTTCAGTTGAGGCCACTCCTGAGGTTACACCGTCTTCTGAAATGATACAAATTACTCCTCAACCACCTAGTTCACCTGTTGAGGAAGAGCTTTCACCTGAAAACTTCACCGTAATACCATCTACCATTCCTCAAAGAGGTCCAAATTATGCTAAAGCTCTTCTCTTGGACTCAGAATTATATGCTGAGATGAAGAAAGAATATCG
>JAEOUN010000114.1 GCA_016839245.1 Candidatus Thorarchaeota archaeon | reverse complement strand
ATTCTCAGACAATGGATCTCCGACACCCCATTCAACTTCTATGCTTGAGATATTATTAATATCCCATACATATGCCTGAATGGACAGATTGTTCTTTGTTGGTGTGGAAAATGTCTGAATCACATTAATATTGGCTATAATTGGTAGATGTGCATCTTCCATGACAGTGACAGTAATCACTGCATATGACACAGCTCCAAAGAAATCACAGAACGACATATTATATGCATAACTGCCAACAGCGAGATGATCCACATTAATAGTGATATTTTCACCTTTCCAAATACCGTTCATCAGAGATTGACCGTTCTTTGTCAGGTTATACCAGAGAGGATTGTTCTCCTCTACGCTCCAAGTTATGTTGTATCCAGAATATCCTTCTTCATATGAGAGGTCATCATCTGGAGTAATTACTGGTGCCCTTATATCAGGATAGATGTTAACGAATACAGAATCTGTTGTATTTCTACCATAGATGTCGAATGCTTGAAAGATGAAGGTATAGTTCCCCAAGAAGAACCAATCAAGGAGAACCGATATCTCATCACCCTTAGGATTTGTCAGTGTCCAGTTAGTTTGTGTCATATTCGTAAACGAGTGGAATGCCGTATAGTTACCATAGAGGGTATCATTATAATGAATGATTCCTGTTATTGTATAATTCTGGGGATTACTGTCATAGACATGCCACGTGATTCTCTCTCCTAAAGATCCAAATTCGAATGAAAGATCGTCGGGAGATGAAATAGCAGGATTGGTCAAATCAGGAAAGACAGTCACATTCACAGTACTAGTGGCATTCCTTCCAAAAATGTCGCTGACAAAGAGTGTGTATAAATACCAATGGCTTTGATTGAGACCATCAATACTGACCGTTATATTACTTCCATCCCAATCGCCGAATTCGACTATAGTGAAATTGTTTAAGGCTTCATTTGAATAGCGTGTTACATTGTAGAATTCTGGATTCGATTCAGTAATATTCCATTGAATTGTATGGCCAAAGCTCCCATATTCATATGTGATGTTCTCGGGCTGATCAATTTGAGGTGCAGTTTCATCTAATATCACCCTAACTGTAGTTGATGCAGATGCGGACTGTCCAGCCTGATTGAAGACAGTTACAACGAAGTTGAAGTCTTGTGGAAGAGTATCAATCATGTCCAGCTCATAAAGATAAACAAGAAGTACGGTTATATCATCTCCATCCCAAAGTCCTGAAGTGTATTGCTCTCCATCTACCTTCACAGAGTAATTTTTGGGATTAGCATCATATGCAGTGTAAACAAGCTTGTCACCACGACTTCCATTCTCGAACTGATAGAAACTAGGACCCGATATTGTTGGAGCTGCAGAATCCATTATTTTGATTGGAGCAGCTGAAAAATCGACATTGGTCAAAGTTAAGACATATGGTGATAGGACGAACCATGTCAACATTAAAGCCATTAGGAATCGACTACGATTAGATGAGAGCATATGGATAACATCCTGTGAATAGAGTACATCAAGAATTGAACGGTCGGACTTTAACGTTTAGTTTTATACTCTTCGGTGCTTTAACATCCGTACACTAAATTATCTTATTCATTCAAAATATGCTGATAAGAGTAGAAGTTTCAATATGACGCAACATCCTCATATAGGACATCTTAGACGACGGGGAATAAATCGTGCCAAAGGCAATCTTTTCAATATGGTGGGATGATAAACTAGGTCCAATGGTTGGTCGAGCATTCCCAGAGATGCCAATTCTGTCCGGTGAAGAAGCAGTGACAGTGTTCATGGGTCATGGTGTGAATCAAGAAACCGAGATTGGATACTCGAAAATTCAAAATGGACTCGTAATATCATATATGAAACCTCCAAACTGCATCGGAGTCCTAATTGAAGATAGTGAGAATAGCGCTATAGTTGAACGAAATCTTCTTCGTCTAATTCCACATATGGATTTTGACAGTAGTGAATGGGATAAGGAATTAGAGAAGGCATACTATGTTCTACTAGATCTCATTAATGAAACAACAGGCGAAGAATTACTGCTCAATCCAAGTATCAAAAGACTTGTTGGAGATTTAATGTCAAATCGAATTGATGCTATTAAACCAAAGCATGTCATGAAGTCAGCCATCATATATCCTCAAGCACAAGAGTATCTTGGAAATGATGTTGATGAGGTTGTCAGATTATTAAAAGACTTAGAAGATGAAGAAGTACTAGAATCTAGAACTTATGGAAGAAAAGTTGAATGTCGCCAATGTGGAGGTTCGGATCTAATTATAGAAATATTATGTCCCAATTGTCAGTCAAATGATATCCATAAGGTATACACTGTTTTCTGTCCTAAATGCAGTAATCAGTTTCATGCAGTAATTGTGGATGATCTCGCGGAGGTTACATGTCTACATTGCAAACAACCAGTTAAAGTTAGTGAACTCTCTGTTATTGATGTAGAACCACTTTGCAATAAATGTGGAACTGCTTCCAGTGATCCAAAGATATCATTCAAGTGTGCATCATGTGGAAAACAGCTAAAGGGTGCAGATTTACTAGCAGGAACTGGATTAGCATATTATTTTAGATATAACGCCAGATGACAGGAGTATTGTTTGAGAAAAAATACATTGGATATAGGAGTTTCAAGGAATGATTTATGAAGTAGTATCCGTTTCGCCAAGACTTGCTCCAGATAATTGGAAGACTGCTTTTGATAAGGAATTAGTCCCTGATGAAAAAAACGATTGGGATGGTATGATATATAGAGGAACAGGATTGCCAATTGACAATCACCCAATGAAAGAGAGGCTTCATATGCATGGATGTGGAAATTGCAATAGCAATGATGTAGAAATCATCTATGCTCAGTGGTCAGTAAGTGTAGCCAGTGGAAATGAATATTGGGACTATGAGATGTTTTGTAACGACTGCAAGAAATATACCTCTAGGTCGTTTTCAGAGAATTGAAAGTCATTTGATAGGTGAGAAGCATTAAATGCAATTAGTAAATTGCTAATATGACGATACAAGATAATTTTGAAATGGTGAGATATCATGACTTTCAGACTTGCAGTTATTAAACTTGGATGTATTGCTTCATCACCATTACTCGATTTGATATTTGATGAGAGAGCCGAGTGTGATGATCTTGAAGTTCGAGTTTTTGCTAGTGGTTCAAAAATAGACATTAATTCATGCACTGCTGTTATGAACTCTGTTAAGGATTATACCGCAGATTTAGTTCTTCTATCAAGTCCAAATGCAAGTCTTGAAGGGCCTACTAAAGCTCGAGAACTTCTTCAAGAAATTGGAGTCCATTCAATCTCGATATCTGATGCACCGTCTAAAAAAGCATGGTATGTCAAAGACAACAGTGGAAAACAGATAATAGATCTGCCTGAAAAACAAGGTTTCATTATTATCCCATCAGATTCAATGATTGGAGCAAGAGCTGAGTTTTTGGATCCTACTGAAATGGTCCTCTTTAATTCTGATGCACTGAAGGTCCTTGCAATAGGTGGAATCATTAAAGCTATACAGAACCTGATTGGTGATGTAGTTACAGACCTAAGGAATAACAGACAGCCAAAATTGCCTGCAGTAATTTTGGATGCAGAAGTAGCTGTTGAATATGCAAATTTCAATAATCCCTATGCCAAAGCCAAAGCAATTGCGAGTCTAAAGATAGCAGAATCAGTAGCAGGGGTCACTTCAAAAGCCTGTTTCAAAATTAAAGATCCAGACGAGTACATCACAACTGCGGCTGCTGGACATGAGATGATGAGAGTTGCAGCCAAGCTAGCTGATGAAGCAAGAGAAATCGAAAAGGCAGGGGATTCAGTTCATAGATCGCCACACGCCTCTGATGGGAGAATTAAATCCAAAGTTAGATTAATGGACAGACCAAAATGAATTCTAAGGATTTTCATTTCTTTTTGTTTTTCATCTTTTTCTTTACAACGGACCTAGCATCTTTGAGAATCTTCTCTGCACGTAAAACAGTTAGCCCCTCAACTCTTTGTGATAATCTTTGTGCAGTTTCACCTGCAAGTTGAGCGGCTGATTCATAACCAGCATCGACCAATTTCTTCTCTAATGTATCGCCGACTCCAGGAATACTTCTCAGTGGTAATTTTGTTTTGAAATCTTCACCAAGTATTTCACTCATCTCTGAATCACTAATTTCAGCACCTGCATCAATTATATCGAGTTGACTTCTAATTGAGTCAAAATCATCTGAACCAACAAATGCATCTACTGTCTTTTTCACCTGCTTTTCATCAAAATTGAGGTCTAGCTCCTCTACTTCCAATTCTCTTCCAAGTATAGTTGGAAGAGGTCCAATCAGATAAAGTGCAACAAGAGATAGAAGGATTGCAAACTGTCCACCAATTGCTAGTAGAACTGATGGAAAGCTAAAATGAACCCCAAAAATTGTTACTCCTAAATCGACTGCCCAAAAGAGTGTCATGTAACCCAGAAAGAAGAACCAAACGAGTGATAATCGAATTCCTTTCGTTCTAGCAGAGCCAAGTTCTGACCAAATTAAAAGTAAACCAATACCAAGGAGAAATCCCTCAACAAATCGCTCTGCACCTAAAAGCGTTATTAGCAATACTGTTAATGTTGGATCGAGGAAATAACCATTATATAGTGCAGAACCAAAAATTGTGAGTAATCCCATCAATAGTAGAACAAAGCTGAATGTTGGCTTTCTACCTCTAATATCAGCCATGGCTCCTGCGAAAGCAATACCGATACAGAGAATGATTATCTCATTTAATCCAATATTAATGAATTGACTTAATGATTGGTAATCGGGATTTGTAGCAAAATAATCTTGGAGTGTGAGCTTTGTCACATTGAACCAAAGAATGTGAGCAGCCATTATGAGCATGATGGGAATGAAATATCGCGAAACACTACCGGAGGCGGCTAAAGCTACACGAGGCTCTTTCCAAGGTCTAAGAAGTACTGCGATTATGATTGGTATTAGACCAAAGAGTGCTGGAACAAAGAGTGTTGATTGTTCTATTAAAATCATATTTCCCAGATCAATATATGAATAGATACGACTAGACAGAATGGCAACACAGAGAAATAATGCGCTTGTCCTTCCTCTATAACGAGCCACAATGCTTTGTCCGACTCTAAGATCCCATAGTAATAGTAGTGCTACTAGTCCAATAAATGATGAAATAACAACCTCAAGTTGCATAACAGTCGGATCGATCTCCAAATCTGGCATGATTGTTAGAAGACCAATCAGAGGTGGAATTATTGCAAAGAGAATCATCAAAGGATCTACTCGCTTCACTCTATCAGCAATCAATCCAATTGGTATAAGAGTACATACAGCTGCTAATGCACCATAACCAAGGAGTCCTTGATGCTCAAGAGGAGTGAGGGAGAACAACGTATTAGATAACAGACCAGTGATAACATAGAAACAATATGCTAAAGGAAAGGCGTAAAGAATGAAAATTAATGCAGTTCTTACTGGAAATTCTCTGTAATGTAGCATGCGGTTATCTCCGAATTTGCTTACCAATTTCCGTAAAATGATGGAATATGGATGTTTCGCCTAGTCCGTCTTAACCAAAAAAATGCTAACAGAGTGACCAGCTTATAAGCAATAGTTTAAAGACAATTCAAATTCTGTTTCAAAATAAGGAGAATGAAAGTTTGACTGGAAAACTCGGTGTACATGAATTCATGGTGATAACAGCTGGCGGAACTCCAGTCTTTCAATATTCAAGAACAGAGGCAAGAAAGCTCGACGAATTACTCTCAGGCTTTCTCAGTGCTATAACAAGCTTTGCCACAGAGTTTGGTGAACGCTCCATCCAGAGCCTTACATTCGAAGGTTCAGAGTTACTCTATGAACAATTTGGAGGAGACCTCCTCTTTATTTTCCTAGTTGAAACGGGATCATCTGAAAAAGTACTCAGAGCAGTATTACGAGAGTTAAGTAGAAAATTCGTAGCGCGATATGAAACAGAACTTAAGATGGACATTCCTATTCTTGATGTCTTTATGGATTTTGAACAAGAGGTCAAGGGTGTGTTCACTTATTATGAGGGAATCTTATTACTCATTTCAAGTCTAAGCGCTTTTGTTATTCCAGAGTTGAAAAAAGATAAACTAGATATCGTAATTCGATCAGGAGGATTTCTGGACGAATTCCACAGGGATTTTGGCACTTTTGGAAATAGAATTCTACCAGCTATTGATGGAAAATCCTCACTTCACAAGATGAGTCAAGACTTAGGTGTTTCAATTGAAGAAATGTTTGATGTGATTGAATATTTAGCAATACGAGGATTTCTTAGAATTTCAAAGATATGTCCTTCAATCAAATCAAATGATAGCCGCTTCGATGCATATCTAGATTTGATTGGACTGCCAAACAAGGATTACCAATTATTGGAACGTGCCAGATCATTCTGCAATGGCGAACGGTCTATTGTTGATATTAGTGAGAGGATTGGAGTAATCCCTGAAAGGCTCTATGACGTACTTGAGCGGTTGGGTGAGGAAGTTCAATGGAACCTTGTTGAGGTTTCAGGACTTGTTGAGAAGGCTTAACTCAATCTCGAAGGAATTAAGAGTCATTATGTATATATTAATTGAGTCACGAAATAAGGAGGCTACCAATTGGTAAAAGAAATAGTTGTGCTGCGAGATTCTGGTATCCTCCTCTTCCACTATAGTGTAAGTGGAACAAGGAAACTTGATGAGCTTGCAGCAGCGTTTCTATCGGCGGTAGGATCTTTTGCTCAAGAGGTCAATCAAGATAATATTACAGTGATGTCTTTTGCTAAAAACAAATTAGTATGGGAGAAAAAAGGAGACCTCTATTTTATTGCATTAATATCTGATAATGATAGTGGCGAAATTCATAGAGTAATCTTACAAGATTTAGCTGAGCAATTTGTCAGCACGTACTATTCTGATTTAAGAAAGGAGCTTCCTGATTCAAGAAGATTCAGACCTTTCGCAGACATCGTGGAAATCACTCTCAACAAGTTCGATGGCATCCCAGGTCTCGCTAGACGATACAAGACTATCCTCCTTCCATCATCAGAATTAAGTCGTCTCAAAAAGAGCCTTGCTGATGTTGAAGTGAACCGTGATGTTTTACGAGGGTGTCTTATGACATTCGATGGTCACGTAGCCACATCAAATCTAAGATCATATGAACTTGAAGCAGTTCTTGATTTCGTTCAGAATTTTAAATCAGATTATGAAATTCGTGAACACTCCAGTCTTGAAAGAACAACATCTTTTCTTCTGAAGAAAGTCAATGAAGAATGTTTGGCGGCCTTTGTAGTCAATCTTGGATTATCAGATAAAACATACCTTGAACTCATAAGACCATTTATTGCTCTTGCTCAGCTTATTAGCCTGAGTGATGCTAAGAAGTTTGAACCTGATAAAATGGAAGGTCCAATTACATTCTATGATTATGATAGCATCGAAACAATAGTACCAATTGAAGATATTCAACGAGAAACTCAAATAATGTATTCATCAAACGATGAACATAGAGCTGGAGTCCTTAGAATGATAAATCAATTAGGTGATAGAACCACTGTTGCAGAGGTTCACGAGTCCTCAGGTTTGCAAAAAGAACAAGCGGATCAGGTACTTGCTAACCTAATTGCGAAGGGATTGGTCCGTATTTCAAGACTCTACCCTGTGCTTGAAGACAGAGATGAACGGTTTGCAGCATATCTTGAAATTATCGGAATTAAGAAAAGGGACTATGATATAGTCGATTCAATCTGGAAATACTGCAATGGAACATTATCCATCAAGGAGATATCTGAGAGATCAGGTATCCAAGCACCAAGAATTTTAGAAGTTCTTGATTCATTAGGAAACAATGTCACATGGAAAAACGATAGGGTGTTAAGTCATGTCAGGTAAAATTGTGTCAATCCATAGTTTTCGTGGAGGAACTGGAAAATCGAATATTGCAGCCAATCTTGCTTCAATGGCAGCATTAGAAGGAAAGAGAGTGGCTGTCATGGATACTGATATGGCATCTCCAGGTATTCATGTAATTTTTGGCATGGGTCGCGAAAAGATGAAGTACACTCTTAATGATTATTTGAGAGGTTCATGTGACATCACTGATACGTGTTTGGATCTGACTGACCGTTTGAAGATAAAAAGAGGAAAACTCTTTCTTATTCCAAGCTCGATGGCAGCCACCGACATAACTAGAATTCTTCGAGAAGGCTATGAAGTCGGAGATTTGAAGAAGGGATTTACTGATGTTATTAAGGGGAAGGACCTTGATTATCTAATCATAGATACACACCCTGGACTTGATAGAGAAACACTTCTTTCAATGGCAACAGCACATTACTTGTTTGTTGTCGCCAGGATTGATGAACAGGACCTTCTTGGAACTGCAGCAACCTTAAGCGTTGCAAGAAAGTTGCAGGTACCTGAAATTAAGATTATAATAAATAAAAAGCCAGGAATCTATGAAGATAAGGCAATCATTTCAGAAGTAGAGTCAAAGTTCAAAGCTAAAGTAGCAACGATTATTCCCTTACTGCCTTTGTTAATCGAGGTAGGAAGTAGATTTGTTGTCACTTTAAGATATCCAGAGAGTGAATTCACAAAAAACATACAAGATATTCTAAGATATATGCAATGAAGAAATCATCCGAATAAATTTGGTGCTTGAATAATGATAACTGCGAGTATCAGTATTATCAAGCATATTACCAACATAATCTCTAAGAGAGAGTCAGATTTTGATTGTGCTTCTATTGTCATCATATTACTATTGTAGTGAATCAAATTAACTTTTTTTAAAAACGAACTTACCACAACACTTGTAATGCAATATATTTCAAGCACGCAGACATAGGAGGCTATCACCAATGGACATTGAAGTTCGACTAGCAACAGCACAAGAACGAACAGCATTAGAGCAATTCTATGCAAGAGAAGGCTATAACTTCCAACAATTAACAGCACAGGCTGTATGCACACCTCTTGGAGCAACACGCGAAACAATGTACGTTGTTGCAGTTTCAAATGAAGTTGTTCTTGCAGCTCTAAAGCTTGACATTGGAAATGATCCAAAGATTGGTAGAGTCGGCTTTATTCAGTATTTTGAAATTGAGGATGAATTAGAGGAGACTGACTTGGGAGAGAGAATGATACAAAAGATCATTCGGATTGCAGATGATAAGAATCTCAGTGCTTTAGACACTCTTCTAGATACATCTAAAAAAGAAATGATTGAATTATATTCGGAATCAGGTTTTGTAGAGCAACGAAAAGAAACCTACCTTCGAAAAAAGTTCAGGTCTAGGATTTTCTGATTTACAGTTCAAGGTATTTTAAGAGTTGAAGCTTTTCAAGGGTTTCTTGCTCTGGAACTCCACTCGATGACCAACCTCGGAGCTGATAGTATGTCTCTAGAGTTCTTTCAAAATCATCCTTATCAACAAACGCCTTCATTCCAGTTGATGGTCCAACTGTTTCAGTTTCCCAAAATTTTTGAGGTAAGATATCGTCTGCTCGTGTCACTCCCTCGCGGATATTAAATAGACGAGTTATTGTTTCAATCCTTTGCCCAAATAGAGAAATCTTTTCACTATTATACTGCATTCCAGTTGCACCATTAATTAGCTGGATTTTTTGTTCTCGACTGAGAGGAAAATGCCATGTGAAATGGCATATTATCATAGAATCAGTAAGGTGTTTAGTATCCCTCTCTGTTATCATCGACTCAACTACATCCAATGCGGATTCGTTGGGTTTCTTATTGGTCTGGGGCCACCCACGAAGATGACTTGCTCCAACATCAGCTGTTGCATAGGAGAGACCTAATCCCTTTTTTCCTCTAGGGTCCCATGCAGCAGTTTCTAATCCTTTGACATGAACACCAAGTCTTTCACTATTCTTACCAATCACACCCGCAGCTTTTTTGACTCCTTTAGAGAGGAGCTCTCCAATCCCTTCATTAAAAGCTATCATCCTCATTAATTCAAGTGCGCCTTTAACATCACCAAAATGCAATGAGAATCCAATATCATCCTCAGTAAGAATACCATTTTCATAGGCATCCATTGCAAAACCAATTACTGATCCCACACTGATGGTATCTAAGCCTAAATCATCTGCAAGGTAGTTGAGCCTTAGAACTGCATCGAAATTGCTGATACCAAGATTGCCACCGCACAATCCCAAGGTTTCATACTCCACAGCAGATTCAACCTCAACATTAGGATTACGTGGATCAGATGTCTTGTATGCGTGAGTACAGCGCATAATGCAATGCGGGCACGAAAGGTGAGACCCAATCATCAGATGACGATAGTTTTCTGGCAAGAGACTTTGGTAATCTTCAAAATAAGTATGACTCCAATTTCTTGTTGGAAATTGCCCTTGCTCATTTGCAACTTCTACAAGAGACCCTGTGCCATAATATTTGAAATCATCTGCAGTCTTCTCTTTCCATGTCTTCGCAACCCATTGATTAATCTCACGAATAGCATCAGGATCTTTTGAATCAATCTTCATTGTGCCGCGGACAACGACACCTTTTAATTTCTTGGACCCAAATACTGCTCCGGCACCACCGCGACCAGTCTGATGAGCAAGTTCACAGCATCCATTTGCACTTCTAACGAGATTCTCTCCCGCGGGTCCAATTACATAAACAGCAGAAGCTTTTGGAGTAGTTTCATGCAATAAT
>JAEOUN010000113.1 GCA_016839245.1 Candidatus Thorarchaeota archaeon | reverse complement strand
TCATCGACCTTCTCAAAGAAATGAGCCTCATCACCACGACCGAGCCACGCAGCACGACCGAAGTTGGGAGTGACCATCTGAGATGCTCCAAAGACCATATTCCCTGAGAGGAACTCGTCTAACTCCTCTTGACTACTCGCAGTCCAGAGGTGTGAACAGCAGCTACTACAACCAGCCTCGATCTTCGACCGCCAGTTGAGGTAGTTCTCAAAGTAGGGAGATCCATGTTTAGCAGTGAGTTCTGCTACAAGTCGCCATGAGTCTTCATATTCAGAACCCATGAACTCCTTTCTCAAGACAATGTTTGGCTTTGGAAAACCAAATCCCTTGCCCTTTGCATCGCCCTGGATCATGACTTCCATGAAGGCATTGAAGAAGAGTCGAGCTTCATCCTCAAAGTCACCATAAGTGACCTCAGTCTCTTTTCCGCCAGGCAGAACTGCAGGTACATCTTTCATGATGTCTGGAATGCCGGGAGTAAGGTCAACGCTGGAGAAGATGACCTGTCCTCCACGAGCAACATATTGTTGAGTGAGTGTGAAAATGAGCTGCTGGGCGGCCTGTCTAATCTTCTTGTAGGGTTGACCCTTCAGATATGGAGCAAGGAATGTATTGAAATAGAAATATCCCTGACCACCAGCAAAGGAGCTCTGAGCAGCTGCGAGCCAAATTGCCGAGTGGTTGACAGCTACAGAGAGATGCTGTGCAGGACCTGCTGCACTTGAATGCATACCACCTAGACCATCTGGTGCAATCCCCAGTTTGAGGACCTGTCGTAGATCCCAAGTTGCACAATAGTCACGAGTCGAGAAGTACTCACGGTCTTTGATGTAGATGTCACCTTTGAGGTGTGCATCAGCAAGATGTGGTGGTATGGAGAGGTATGTGTGCTGTTCCATCACTTGGTCGTGAACAAGCTTTGCGATGGTCTCAGGATTTCGCATGAGATTAGCATTAGAGGTGTGATCACCAGGATTGTTGATTAAAAGCCCCAAGTCGTACATTGGGATACCTACTCGGGTATAGAGTATACGTTCCTTCTCAAAACCCATCTCAGCCAAGATGCTGTTACACATCTCACGAATGAGAGGACCAGAGAGGAACTTGATTCCAGAAGCAGCAATTCTATCCATGACCTTGACTGCAACAAGTTGAGCATCGGCTCGAGATAAACGGGCTTCAAGAACAAGACTATCGATAATCTTGTTTGCATCAAAGATCTCCATTGTACTACTGGTCGTACGGACCTTTGGCATCTTCCGTTCTCTCATTTTCAGATCCTCTGCATCTGTGAGGGCGCTACGGATGTCAGTCATCTGAACTCTCGGACCTCCCTACGGATGGTTTCAACATCAGGTATCTGGCCACTGTAGAGGAGTTTCATATTGCCATTGTTTTCTACGATAATTGATGGAGTACTAGCAATGAAGATTTGATGTTCAAGAAGAACGAACTCAAAATCAGGGTCCATCTTCTGAAGGTCAATTGTCTTTACCTGCACGTTATCGGTACCATCGAATGCTTCTTTGACCACAGCTTTCGCTGCAGGACAATTGGCACAATTATCCTGCGTAAATAGATAGAGAGTCGGTATCGTAGCTAATCCTCCCGGCGTATGAATCACTCAACACTCCCTCCCGGCGAGAAGGGGCAAACTACTCTTTGTCTGATTGGAAATAAAAGGATTTTTGCCCTTCGAGTCAGCCTGTCGTTTAGCTTTAGGGCAGTTCTGAGAAGGTCGGTTGCATTCATCGCCTACAATCATTATTATCGATACTAGCTACTTAAAGACGTAGAAAATGCATCCAATTTGGCAGCAATTAAAGAGTATTTTTTCTAATCTGAGAGGCGTACTGTGAAACAAATATCTAGTAAAAGGTATCAAAACATGAAACAAATCCAGTGGTCCATTTGGCGCGGAATCTGGAAGTGTTCTAGGCGAATGCTTCACACTAATTCATGAGGGAAAACCTAGAATAGGCGCATAGATGAACACTGCATATCGTGGTGACATCATCATGCCAATATATCTCAAAGTTAAGAATCCAGAAGATGGTTGGATACGAATCATCAGGAAAATCATGGACAATGGAATGATACGACTAGACGAAAGGGGGAGTGATACAAAATGGCACGAGAATGTCATGATTCATATTGAAGACCCTTATAGTAATCGTGTGAGTAAGAAGTATCCGTTCAGCGAGAAAGTCCTGAAAGAAAAATATGCAACCCAATTACTCAATCCTGATAGGATGAATTTTGATTACACTTATGGAGAGAGACTAAATTCGTGGGGAGAGGAGGGAATTAATCAGATAGAGTATGTGATTAAGAAACTTGAGAAAAATCCAAACTCTCGTCGAGCAGTCGCAACAACATGGGATCCTCGTAAAGATACTCATGTTGATGAGGTACCTTGCCTTAACCATTTTGTCTTCATGGCACGTGAGGAGTTCTTGGATGTCACAGTTATGATTCGTTCCAATGATATGTATGGAGCTTGGCCAGCAAATGTGTACGCACTTGGAGAACTGCTCAATTATGTTTCAGAGAAGACAAATCTAAAGAGTGGAACAGTCACAACATTCTCTGTTAATGCGCACATCTACAAAAATGATTGGAGTAAGGCTAAACTTGTTTAAGAAACAATTACGCGGCATTCATATAGCCCTTTAACCGAATACCGCTAAATGGTTCCAATACGTAATCTGGAATTGTAGAATCATTACCCTTAGAGTCGATCAATCATGATGGATGATACTGATAAGAAATTAATCTCTATTCTTCAAAAAAACGGAAGAACCAGTCTATCAGACATGGGTCACATGCTTGGTATGTCACATGTTGCAGTCAGTAAACGCTTGGATAAACTCGTCAAAGCAGATCTAATCAAAATGAGTGCTGGAATTAATGCAGAATATATAGACACTAAAGTGCTGTTCATTGGATTAGAAACAGAGAATATGGATGTCACTGAGAGAATCCAGAAGAAATATGCAGACTGTCCAAGATTACTGATGTTCGCTCCAGTAACTGGACGATATAATCTCTTTGCTATAATGGCTGCAGAAGACACTTGGAGTCTTGAATCAATTATTGGAACCTGTAGCATGAGAACTGAACAAGGAGTACGAAAATCGGAGAGCTGGTTTGGCAATGCACCATCAAAGCCAAGATTTCTTCAGATGGACTTGGCACCTGAATCATCAGACCAGTCAGTTAGTCCATGCAAAATGAATTGTTCAAAATGCAAACGATACATTACAGACAAATGTGTGGGATGTCCAAACACTCTTTACTATAAGGGAACGTTGTGGGCTACTCCAACGAACGAATCAAACAAACATAAGAAGAGCAAGAGTTAACATCTAATAGAAACACCAAGAGCATGTGATTCTATATGACAGATGTATTCATTCATCCTCTTGCAGTTGTTGATGATGGCGCCGATATTGGTGAAGGCACTAGAATATGGCATTTTGCACATGTCAGAGGAAGTGCCAAAATTGGCAAAGGTTGTAACATTGGCAAGGACGTCTATATCGATGCGGATGTAGTCATTGGTAACAATGTGAAGATTCAGAATGGTGTTTCTGTATACCATGGTGTCACCATTGAAGATGATGTATTCTGCGGGCCCCATATGACATTTACAAATGACATGTATCCCAGAGCTTTTGGAGATAACTGGGAAGTCTTCAAAACTCTTGTGAAGAAAGGCGCATCAATTGGAGCTCACGCGACTATTGTCTGTGATATAACACTGGGTGAATATTGCATGATTGGGAGTGGTGCAGTTGTGACAAAGGATGTGCCCGCACACGGATTAGCCGTGGGAAACCCAGCTCGATTGATTGGATACGTATGCAAATGTGGCCAACCACTCAAGGAAGAAATCTCACGTGAAAATCGAGTACTCAGGATGAGATGTTCTAAATGTAATGAAGAAATTTCAATTACATTAACAAAATAAAGACACTTGCAGGATGGACAATTTTGTCGCACCTCTATAAAAAATTCGTAAAAGAACGGGTTTCAAATCTTGTGGATAGGACAGAGCAGATTAGGAATGTCACTGTAATAGCACACATAGATCATGGAAAGACGACACTAACAGACTCCCTCATCGCTGCATCAGGACTTCTATCAAAGGAAGTAGCAGCTACTGCAAGATTGCTCGATTATGACCAAATTGAGCAGCAGAGAGGAATTACTATCAAAGCCTCGGGGATTTCATTATTGCATACTCATAATGAAACTGAATATCTCATCAATCTAATTGATACGCCAGGTCACATTGATTTTTCTAGCCATGTAACAAGGGGATTGCGTCTGACTGATGGCGCCATCATTGTTGTTGATGCAATTGAAGGAATAATGGTTCAAACTGAGACTGTGACCCGCCAAGCCATGCAAGAACATGTACGACCAGTCTTGTTTGTGAATAAAGTTGACAGACTATTGAGAGAGAGAAGGCTTAACGCAAAAAAGGCGGCTGAAGAGATTAATCGAGTAGTACGTGAATTCAATGCGATGTTGGGCAAATATCTTGATGACGAACTCCTAGAGAGGTGGGAGGTCTCGTTCAATAAGGGTTCTCTCAGCGTAGGATCAGCACTCGATAAATGGGGTCTCGATTATGAAACACTAAGAAATAGAGCCGGAGGAAGTAGCAAACCATTAGATCTAGCAAATGCTTTCGTTCAGATTCTTGATGAAATAAATCAAGTCTATGAAAAAGGCAATAGGAAAGATCTCCCAGATGTGTATCCAATCGCTAAGGTCGTTCTAGACTCGGTAGTGAGAACAATACCAAATCCAATTGCCGCACAATCTTACAGGATTCCTGCTTTTTGGAGAGGAAAAATCGATTCCAAAGAAGGAAAAGCACTTGCAAGCTGTGATGCAAAGGGACCCTGCATTTGTCTAGTGGGTGATGTACAGCCGGATAGGCATGCAATGACTGCTGCAACTGTTCGAATCTTTTCTGGTACTCTAAACCGTGCTGAACCACTAGTTAATCTTAGAACAAATGAAACTGTGAAGTCTCTGCAAGTAGGTATTTCGATGTCCAAGACAAGGGTGGATCTTCAATCGGTCCCTGCGGGTAATCTTGCTTTTATGACGGGCATCAAAGATATCGCCATCGGAGACACTATTGTTAGTGAATCACTAAGAGAGATGATTCCTATTGTAAGCTTGCAGTATCCTACTGAACCAGTCGTAACTTATTCAATAGAGCCGAAAAGACTCTCGGAGCTACTTGAAATTCAATCGCCTATTGAGGAATATGCAAAGACAGATCCTGCACTAGAATTCGAGATAAATCCAGAAACAGGAGAGATGCTTCTATCGGGTGCAGGAGAACTGCATTTAGAAATAACAATCGAAAAATTGGCACGAACTGGAATCGAAGTAATACTAGGAAAACCAATGGTTCTCTTGAGAGAACAAATAAGACATGATGGAAACCTACAGACGGAGGGAGGAGATGATGTCAGTAGGTTTTCGGTACAAGCAATCATGCCTAAAGATGATGTAAGACCAGACGCACTTGGAAATGTCATTGACAAAGATCTAGGTTCAAATTGCTGGTTAATTGATACATCTAATGTCATAAACCCATATGGGGAAGAAATCGACTGGCTCAAAGAAGCCTTTAGAACAATCATTCGCAATGGCCCAGTCAAAGGAGAAAAGATGCGAAGATTATGGTTGATTATCAAAAAGGCAGATTTGAAATACACAGCCCCTGAAACTTCTTGGAGAGAGATAACTCAACCACTCATTGAAGCTGCACGAAAGAGTATAATGAGTGCATCTCCAACTGTGCTAGAACCATGGATTAGATTAGAGATTTTGGCTCCTGAGGAATATGTTGGTACACTTTCATCAATTCTGGCAAAAAGAAAAGGACAGATACTTGAGATCAATTCGGAGAGAACTCTATTCAAAATTAATGCAGAAATACCTGTGAGAGAATCCTTTGGCCTTGCCAATGAGATTCGAACTGAAACATCAGGATGGGCAACATGGGGTGCTCGTAGTGGAGGATATCGCAGTTTGAATAATCCCAATATCAGTTTTGAATAGTTATGGATTACATCCTTAAGTAGTAGCGACGATTCATCTCTTTCCCAAGAAGGGCTAGTACTCTCCGATCAACCAAGGAAACTGAATCCATCATTCGCAGAGCACGATTAATATTTGAAAATACAGCATTCAGGTATGGTTGCGCCTCCACTATCTCAGACTGCTCAACCATTTCAAGGTAAGCATTTGTTATTTTTATGAGACCAAGCCAATCTTCAGCTAGAATAAAGCTATAATGACTTTCCTCTATTACAGGAATAGTACCAGCCCATTTTGCTCTATCTATGTATGCTGCATATTGATTTTCAAGAGTTAATGCAAACTTGCGAAGTACCACAGCAAGGGATGCAGCGGTTGCCTTCACAAATTCGCTGGATACCTCAAAATCAGAATCAATCTTTAGCACTTCACCAAAAGTCACTGCTGCACCATAGAGACCGCTTGCTAGTTCAGAATAATCTTTGTTATCATAGAACGCTCTTACAGTTTGTACCAGATAAGTTTCTCCTAGCCAATATTGAGCAAGAAGAGAATCAATGCGAACAACCTCGTCATCAACAGGCGGTCGTACTCGTGAGCCGAGTTCAATATTCAATGCATCAAGGTTCATTTTTGCTGCCGAGAGAGCAGCCACAACCTTTGCAACATTAGCTAAATCATTGTTATTCTTACTCATCTGTTTTGATCGTTCAAGAAGAGTTGACCAAAATCCCTCCAAGTAAGGTACTACAAGAGAGACCCCATTTATGAACATTGAATTTTGATCTGAATCAACGAGCATTTTATCGATATCATCAAGCAATCGATGGAGTCGAGATGAAATTGTTCCCCCATGACGTGAAATAATCCAGACGATATCAAATGTGGATATAGCGATCTCCTCGTAAGCGCGTCGATCAGTTGGAAATAGTGGAACATATTGGACAAGGATGTCACGAATGGGTTCTTGAGTTTCCTCTATTTCAGTCCTCTCAGATAGTCGCATTATAGATAAAGCATGACCGATTCTAGTGCTAACAAGCTCAATGTCAGAAATATGCCCTTCAACCCATAATTTTTCTCGTTTGTCTTTAGCCCGTTGAAATGCGTCAAGTCCCAATCTCCAAAACTCATCCGAATCAGTTGTTAAACACAACCAACCTAGAGTGTGGTCGATTCGAGAGAGAGCAATCTCCTTATTGGATTCAATATCATCATGCCGATCTAGAATTCCTCGAGCATTGGTTAGATGGTCAATTCCTCTTCGTACATTATCATGGTCACTCATGAGACCATAGGCGAATCCCAGACTTGCAAGAGTCTGAGCCATGTGATGCAATTGTTCAGGTGTTCTATTATCGATGCTCTCGTAAATCTTCAAGCCGATTTCAAGTCGCTCAATTGCTTCATGGACTCCCTCACGCCATCCATTTGCTAGAATACTGGAACCAATTGCAAGATGAGTAAGTCCAACCTCATCTTTTCCAACAAGATTCGATTTTAGAGCTAGGTCGAAAAGCTCAGCTGCTTTATCACCAATCTTTCTAGCCACCAAATAAGAAACAGTATCATCACGAGTCTCATTAATTGCCAATTGCAGGGTGGTTTCTGCAAGCTTCAGGATATCCTTCTCACGCCTCGCCTTTTGTTCCAAGTCATTCAGAATACCTCGAGCAGAATTATACATACCAAGCTCTGTGAGTACGCAAGCATAATCGAAAGTGACCTCGTAACTTAGTTCTTGATAATCACTTTGTTTGGAGATTTCAATTACACGATTGAGCAACAATTCTGCACCTTCGAAGAAACCAGATTCGATCATAATCCATGCGAGATAATGGGCTTCGTGAAGAGCAAGTAGTATTGTGCCATCATGGCGTCTATCAAAAATCGCGTTTAAAGTCATTAATACCTCATCACAGAGAAAAGGCAATACTGGACGCAGATTGAGACGTATTGCAGATGTGATTCCTTGAGATAATTCACCTAAGATATCTACAAGGCTTGGAATTGCTTCAAGATCAGGAAGCAATTCACATTCTGATCTTCTAAAGCTGCTAGTATATCTAGTATCCAAAAGAATAAGCATCTCGGGCAATATTCGATTCTCTTCGAATGAAAGACGAATGACTAACTCAGTCAACTTAGCATTTGCTAATCCTGGTCTACGAAGGATTATTTCTTCTATCGCACGAGCAATATCAAATAGTAAATTGGATTCATCAGAATTCTTGAAAGGAATACCTTGAATCTTTGAGAGACCATCATCCAAGGAGAGAGCTGCACATAGAACATCTCTCAGTGTTGCTTGAAGTAAGGTCTCCAAATAATTTGTCTCCTATCTACTAGCTTGCCATCAATTCCCGCTTTAAAGGTTTCACAGAAATCTATCTTTCTATTACAAAATCATGCCATTCGCGAGAAGTTTCAGTACCACGCATTCGTTCCATGCGTACTTGATATCTTGGATCAGGTATATTATCATTTATTCTAAAACGCAAGACTGCATCCGCAAGATATGAGAAAGTAGCATATGTCTTCTCTTCATGAACACCCTCCTCAAGAATATACATGATACTGTGAGAACTTTGTGTTAGCCGTCCGCTAAGTCGCTGGACAGCTCTTGGCATTGTTGCTTCATTAGAATGGAGGATAAGTGTTGAAAGACTATCAATGACAACACGCGCAACTACTAGATCTTCAAGAACCTCTGATAAGACAATCCCAAGTTCACTAATATCATCGACTTTAGCGAGAGATCTAGCAGATCCTGATTTTGGTGCGCCCATACGTTCGGAATAACCATCAATGAAAACAAACTGACCAGATGCTTCTTGTATCTCCGTAGCCCATCCATGACGACTCATATCATTTCTAATCACTCTAGGCGATACATCAGTTGTAACAAAGACTGCGGGAAATCCTTGAGATATGCCTTCAGCGAGAAAAGCCTCAGCATAAGTCGTTTTTCCAGAACCAAGAGGCCCTACTAGCATGTATGAAATCTGTGTGAGCTGACCAAATTTTACCAGATCACTTATCATTGGTCGTGCTTTTGCCGGGGTTTCAGCGGCGCCTCCTGAATGATTCGTCGTCTTCACTTCCTAAGTGCCTAATGACCGGGACTAATCTCGCCTGGCCAGACTCTTATACCTTCGTCTGTGATTCGCATTGAGTGAATTCGTGAACTATGTTTTGATCCTCTTAGCTTGAGAACCTCAATTGACCGAGAACGAGATGTATCGGATATTTTCTCGTTATATAGGACAATGACGCCTGAGGCTAAGAAAGCTTCGATATCAAAGACCCCTAGACCTTCAGTCTGAGCTGGAATTTCACTTGTGATAAGCAATGTACAACCAGTACGAGTAATTGCCGCTGCTAGTTTAAAGAATTCTTCACGTAAAATATCACGACTTCTAAACTTATACGCCATGATTGATAGTGTGTCAAGAACAACACGCTTTGCATTAATCTTATTCACATGACTCATTATGATTGCTTGCAAGCCAGAGAGATCGAAACTTGGATATTCACCTATTGTAACAGGAGTTATTTCCTTTGATGGAGAGAGATCCACAATGGAAATCAAGCCATCCTGAATCATTGCATCAATGTCCATCCCAAACCGAAGCATATTGCGTTTAATCAGATGAGGAGGTTCTTCAAGGGTTACAAACACACCCGGTTCAGCATAATCCTTTGCTCCCTTATAGATGAACTGCATGGCTAAGATACTCTTCCCTGTTCCTGCTTTGCCAGCAACAAGTATTGTATCACCTCGAGGAAACCCACCCTCTACAAGTTCATCAAGTCCAGGGATACCAGTTTTAACTCGATCAATTTCGTGGTTACTCATCCGAATCACCCTTTTTCTTTATCATGACCCTTGCACCTAGAACCATCTTCATCAACATCTCTGGCTCCGGAATACCTGTGACCGAGATTCCGCCAATCATCACTGTTGGTAATGCGAAGATACCATATTCTTCAGCAGCTTCAGGATTCTCACTCACATTGATAATGATGAGTTTGAAGGAATCAGATCCAAAGTCATTCATTGTTTCTCTGACCACTTCCTCAGCTCTAGGACAAAACGCGCACGTGTCTGATTTGAAGAGGACTACTTCAATCTGTTCAGCAATTACTTTTTCTGATGTTTCGTCCTGCTCCTTTTTCAAGTCGCGCGCTCCTAAGGTTGAGTAAGGGTACTAGTTGTTGCGATAGTTGTCACTTGAATGTTTTGAGGATATGTGTGATAGTGTGAGAGTCCATAAAATTATTTGTAACCCATGAGTTTCCGTATTCGTGTAGTAGCTTTCCCTATTGATCGTGCATGATAACGTACTTTCCTTGGCATAATCGCACCAATAATAAGAACATCATCACCTCGTTCGCCAACTCGTTTGAAGACAGCCTTTCCTTCTGTACACCGAAGACTGATGTCACGTATTGCTCCTAAAAGTAACTCCTTCCGAACCCGTTCAGCAACCCCTGCAATCATTCCACACATTGCTGCTACTACATCTTGATTTGTAGTTGGAGTGGTCGCGGATGCCACTAATAATCCATTTCCTCGGGCTAAGACGGAGGCAGAATATCCGCCTTCTTTGTTCATAGTTTCCAGAATTCTCGGGAGTTCGCGGTAATTAGGTCGTTCCATCGACATACGCCATCAATCCTAAAACATATTCTCGAAATGTGTGATTCGCTATTAAATCATCTGAGACTGTTCATGTACAATAGAGATTTAAAAGCGCTTACCCTCACAGAATGGATGCGGGGAAGAACCGAATGTCAGCGGAATTTCGTTTCAAGATAGTAATGCTGGGGGACGGTGCAGTAGGAAAAACAGCAGTGACAACTAGGTTCACACAGGATTTCTTTGATACAGATTACAAACGCACAATAGGTGCAGATTTTGCTGTCAAACGATTGGAAATTCCTGATATCAATGCAAAAGTGACGTTACAATGTTGGGACTTAGCTGGGCAGCCAAGATTTGAGTTTGTACGTCAAGGATTCTATAGAGGGGCAAGAGGTGGTTTGCTGCTTTATGATGTAACTCGGCGAAGGACTTTCTTGAATATTGATAATTGGAAAGAAGAAACGTTCAAGAATGTTGGCCGAACAATACCTCTTGTTGTTGTTGCGAATAAAGTAGATCTAGCAGAGAGTAGAGCCGTGACAACAGAAGAGGGAGAAAATTATGCAAAAGAACATGATTTCCTCTATGTGGAATCTAGTGCTCTTACAGGCGAGAATGTTGAAGAAGCATATGTACAGCTGTGCAAACGTATGATTGAAGATGCGAAATCATCTCCAAGAGAGTTAGTTTTCTAAATTCAGATTATTTGTTTGTGGTTCCTTTAAGAAGACCTAATGCACGCTTGCATTGCCAGACAATATAGAACATGCTCTTAGTCTGAAGGGTTTCGGGGTCATAGCTGGCACAAATCTCTTCAAATTTTTGAATGAATTCATCGTTTCGGGTTGAATCATTAGCAGCCTCTATTTCACTCAACAAATTTTGAAAGGGAGCTAGCATTGCACCCATGTCCTCCACATCCCATCGTAGGATTGCACCGGTTCCATCAGCAGTGATAAACGAATTTTGAGAAGGTAACCACTCAATCCCATCAATCTCACCCATTGTTGATGCTTGTCCGACCACTGTCAATTTCTGCATATCCCAGAGAAAGAGTGTCTTGTCACCAGAACCGGATGCAAGATAGTAACCATCACTACTCCATCCTAAGGCTCGAACTTCACTTTCGTGTCCTTGTAATGTTTTGTCAATCTTCATAGGAGTGTTCGTGGAATCCCAAAGTAACATCGTTAAATCTGACGAACCTGAAATCAACTTCGTACCATCAGGATTGAAACAAATCTCTCTAACGGCTGCTGTATGTTCAGAGTGCTTCTCAATCATTTTTCCAGTCATAGGATCCCATTCACAGATATTCGCATCAACTGATCCAGATACTATTCTATGATCATTTGGGTCCCAGTCCACAGCAACTACATAGAAACCATGACCTTTCAGTTGGTTGATCTTCGACTGGTTATCAATGTCCCAGATGATGAGGGTTGTATCACCACTTCCTGAGACAAGCTTAGTACCATCTGGGGAGAATGCCAATGCTAGGACGGGATATGTATGTCCCTCTAAGGTTGCGATACACTCACCCGTGCGAATATCCCATAACTTTACTACTCGCTCAACTGTTCCTGTTGCCACAATATCTCCTCTAGGACTGAAAGCAATAGAGGTGCTAAGAAAATTGTCTTGCATACGCTGCATCTCTGTCGCATCATCAGTTGCATAGAGACGGATACTACGGTCTTGGAATGCTGCCGCAAACATGCGTCCCACACGATTCATAGCAAATCTACGCGTGATTTCGGAACCATGTTCAGCCTGTGGCTTGAGTATTTTTGGTTTTAGGAAAATGTTAGTGTCTTGATTCTCCATGATTATCACTCACAGGACTGATTCAAATGCCGCGAGATTAAATAGTACGTAAAAGTGTTGTGAATACTGAATACGCATTGTCATTCATATGAAAATGCAATTATATTATTCTGTGTCGTAGCAATGATTAAATGTAGGAGTATAACGCAAAGTTTTGGAGGGTGCTATTTGTCTCGAAAATCCGATAGAACTTTATCCGAAGCATTTGGTGGGGGAGAAACTCTGCGTCGACTAAAGCAAGCTATCAAGCAGGTGCTAAAACCTAATGAGGACAGAATTGGGCAAATGCTGGAAGAGATAACAAGCATTCAAGCATGTAAAGACGCAGCCCTTACAGGTGATGATGATATCCGCTTTCTCGCAATTTGCAGATTAGGAGAATGGGGAGCAGATGGAATTGAATCTCTTGATATCGCTTTGGATGATGATAATCCTTTAGTGAGATCCGCAGCAGCTGGAATGCTAGCACATACCAGACTCTGTAATGCAACACAAATTCTTGAGAAGCATATCGGAGATAATTCAGACATTGTTAAAGACACTGTTATGTTTGCTCTTGACTGGCTAGAGAAATACGGAGAGGAAAATGCACAGAGTACATATATTCCAAAACCTAGAGGCAATCCCGTAGATTTACTTCTGGAATCGGACTTGATACCTCTACGGACAACAGATACAGTCCTAGTGATTAATAATTATACGACTTCCAAGGATATACTCGAATATGGAATTACTATTGAGAATGAAGGGAAAAAGCCAATTCATGAAGTTTCTGTAAAAATCCTTTCATTTCCTAGCGAGTGTATGAAAGCAGAGGATAATCTTGTGCAGACAATTGAAACTATAGAACCTGGAGATTCAGGAGCACTGATCTTTGGTTTTAGTATTTATGGAGAATGCGTTGAAGGAGAAATCATCACCTCAGTGACTCTTATAGACAATAGTGGTGAAGATTTATCGGCAAAAGCAGGAAATGTCTTTGTTAGAGCAATATTTGATCAATTCGCCCCCAATAAGATTTCTACAGATGACTTCATCCGAATGAAGTCAGATCAGAAGCAGTGGAATAGAGAACATACGATTGATGCAGAAGCTAGTAAGATCTACGACTCGATTAAGAAACTACTCAAGAAAAAGAATCTCCATATCTTCCAAGATGAAACTATAGAGAGAGAGAATACATTCATGGGAATACTTGCAGGATGTGCAAAAGGTAGGTTTAGTGGAAATAACTTGGTAATCACAATCACTATAGTTGGCAACAAAGGTGAAGGAATCTCAAAATTACGGATAGATACATTTTCAGAGAATGCAGAGATCCTCCAATCCGCGGCCAGTGATGTTTTTGAAACAATACTTAGTGACTTAGGAGCGATAGAGCTAGATTAAGCCAGTCCACCAGCTTCGAGGATCTTGATTGCCAACTCCAAGAAGGCAGCCTCTACATTCTTTCCTGTCTTTGCACTCGTTTCAAGAAATGATGTGATGACGCCATGACTCGCAATTTTTTCTGCAAGCTTCTTGCCTTCCTCGGTGGTCACGATAGTCTGAGCCATAACTGGATTATCCTTAAACTGGTCGCGTAAATCAGTCTTGTTGGCGATGAGAACAATAGGTATCTTCTTTCCCGCATTTGTCCAACACTCATCAACCCAGCTCATGAGGTTATCAAAAGAACCTCTTTCAACAGTTGAGTAGACAGCCAATGCTCCCTGTGCACCTTTATAGAATGTGGAACGAACACTTTTGAAATGTTCCTGACCGGCGAGGTCCCAAATTTGAATACTCACATCATGACCGCCTGCGAGTTGCATCTTCTTAACTGCAAAGTCAGCGCCAATAGTGATCATGTAATTTGCACGGAATCCTTCACCCATGTAAGTCCTGCGGAGACTAGTCTTCCCAACCGAACCATCACCCATGAGAACCACTTTGAATAGTGCAGTGACCATTGTCTACCACCTGTGATAGTTAGTATCCTCTCTCTGGAAACTAAGCCGCTATTTGATATTTCCGCTATTTGAGTCTATGCTGATTGAACCTATTGTGGGTTTTTGCGATTCCAAAGACATAATAGATGCGAGTCACATTTCAGGAGGAGGTTATGGATATGGAATATCGACAACCACCTCCGATGACAGAAGAGGAAATGGAAACATTTTTCCAAAAAGCAAAGATAGCAAGATTCTGCAGTATCAATAAGGATGGAACAATCCATGCGGTTCCAGTGTGGTTCAATTATTCTGATGGAAAATTCTTGATAGGAGCCCCGGTTAAAAGTAGACGAGTGGCGAATATCAAGAGAAATAGTAATGTAACCCTATTAGTAGATGAAGAGGGACCTCGCACAAGAGCAGTTATCATTTATGCAAAAGCAGAGATTCATACTGAAAATATAGATGATATTGCAATTGAAATTTTCAAGAGGTATATGCCTGCCAAAGAAGCAATTGTGTATCAAAAGGGACTGTTCAAACTCACAAGTTGGATTGGTCTCCATGTAATCCCAATGAAAATGACATCGTTTGACTATGGAAAAGATGTTGCATATCGAGCGGCAACCAAGGATGAGCTATAACAATTTACGTTTTTTGGGGGGTGAAGCATCGAATGTAGTGCGTCCCATGTAAAACAGGAGGTATTCAGTGTTTTCACTTTTTGAGTATGGGAGTATTGAAACTACGATGAAGATCATATTCGTAAGGTTTGTAAATGATTTTCATTAGTACAATGGAGGGAACTGTGACGGTAGTAAGTGAGCGAAGAATAGTCATACCTGTTGACACTCAGACCAGAAGTGATCAGTATTGTCGAGATGATCAAGACTGGGATCATCAATGGAACTTTTATTGTGCCAGATGATTTCTAGGTGGATACACTTTACTTTCGGGAGACTGTCCCCGTCAAAATCGTCTACTCGGACGGACCCGTTGTACTAGTAAAACCCACAACGACAGGGAACATTGTATGAGAGCTGGTCACTCATGTCCAGACATAACGGCTAAGAGGATGCATCATGGGACGCACGGTCCGCACATTCAGAGATGGTGTTAGAATCGAAGAGGCACGCTGGAAGGACTTTCGACGTACACTAAGACCGTCCCAGAGAGAACGACTCGATCGCATCTTTGATGCTGCACGATCATTTGCAGATGCAGGTACCATGATGGTAACTCCTCGGATTTTGGAGGTCATTCTACTCTCTGCAATTCTGGAATTGCTTGGAGAGATGGAGGATATTCAGAGGAGGGTTAAGGTCTTAGAACAACGCGTTGAGGAGACTAATCCAAGATGAGTAGGATTGGATGGCTCTTGGATGCTAGCATCGATGATAAGAAAAGAGCCTTGACTCTCTGGATAAAATATGAGGGAGTGACAAAGGGGTATACCTATCGTGGGTTTACACCCTCTATTTTTGTTAGTACGGACCTACTTAAGGAGAAGGACCGAAGAGTAGAAGACATCATTGGCTTTGTTCTTGAACACCCAAAAGTAGTAGATGTAAGAGTTGTGCTCAGGTTCACAAGTGTCTATGATGATGAAAAAACGCCAGTGCTCCAAGTTTTCATTTCACCCGAAGCACAACTAGAAGTGGCGAGAGACCTTGAGAAGTTACCTGGAGCAACAGTATTTCATGCAGATATTGATGCAGTACAACAGTTCTTCATCGCAACGAATATGTTCGCCTTTGGTCGAGTTGAGTTTGAAACGATTGATGATGAGATTGTCAATGTAAAATGTATTGATGACCGAGAGAACCCCGAATATGATCTTCCAGACCTAGAGGAGATTGATTTTGAGGTATTCGTAGATACTAACCAGATATTCCCGTCCATGGAAGATGCAATACATCATATTGAGGTCTATCACAGAGAGGGTACTATACGAATAGAGAATGACGATGAGGGAGAGATTCTTCATCAGCTCCAGAGGGTAGTTGATGAGATTGACCCGGACATCATTGTGAGTAGAGGGGGTGATGAGAACCTTTTCAGATATCTTAGTCTACGAGCAAAGGTCAATGATATGGAATTGATCCTTTCTCGAGATGGAACACCGCTGAAAGTCATACAGGGTAAACCACAGTCATTCTGGCAGTATAATCGGATTATCTATCGATCTGGCACGCAGGTCATACTGAATGGGAGAGTCCATATCGACCGGGGAAAGACTGGCATGCATTTCTACTCGCCAGTGGGCTTTGAGGGGGTCGCAGAGAGCTGTAGACTTGCCCTGGGGCGACCTCAGAAAGTATCACGGATGACCATTGGATCTGTAAATGCAGCAGTGCAATTTTACAACGCATACAAGATGGATATACTGATACCACCAGTCAAACGAAATCCTGAGTTTCTCAAATCAGTAAATGAACTCACTGCTATTGATAGAGGCGGTCTGATTCTTCAACCAAAGCCAGACATCTATGAGAATATTGCAGAATGCGATTTCTCCTCGATGTATCCGACCCTCATGGTAACGAGGAATATCAGCCCCGAAACAATCTGTACGAGAATAGACTGCCCATATGACTATAGATATTGTATCAATGTTCCTGAACTCAGTTTTAAAATTTGTAATCGGAAGAGAGGCATAGTTTCGAGATCCTTAGAGATGCTGGTAAACAGACGGAACAAGTTCAAACACTTGATTGATGAGGGACACGATACTAAGAAGTATGAGTTCATTCAGAATACTGTCAAAGGTGTACTGGTCTCGTGTTTTGGGTATCTAGGTTTTAAGAATGCAAAGTTTGGAAGGGTAGAAGCGCATACTGCGGTGACCGCACTAGCAAGAGATGTCATGCTCAAAACTCAAGAGATTGGAGAGGAGATGGGTTTTGAGATGGTTCATGGTATCGTAGATTCAGTATGGCTAAAATCGATAGAGAATATCCGTTATGATAAGATTGTTGAGTTTTGTGAGAAGGTAACCAGTGCCGTTAATATCAAGATGTCACCCAAGGGAGTCTACAAATGGATGGTAATTCCGTCTTCACGACTGCATCCATCTGTGGCACCGCTGAACCGGTATTATGGGGTCTATAGGAACGGAGGAATCAAGACAAGAGGAATAGAAACCCGACGACGTGACACCTGCCTCTATGTCGGTGATTGTCAGATGTCGATGATCAAAAGTCTCGCGCGTGCCAATGACAAAGCAGAATTTCTAGAGAGAATACCAGATACATATGCAATCTGTCAGAGCTACATAGATAGACTACATGAAGAAGATGTAGACCTGAGAGACCTCATTTTGAATTCAACTTTGACCCGAGAGCCACACGAATATCGTGCAACATCAAGAGCTGCGGTTGTGGCACAGCAACTTGTCAAGGCAGGAAAAGACCTTCATGCCGGGCAAAAAGTCAGATATATCATGACTAATGCAGATTCAGATAATCCATTCCAGAGAGTAAAAGCATTAGAACTCCTAGATAACTCAACTAGATACGATTCTAATGCCTATTCAGAACTATGTGAGAGGGCATTTGAAAGTCTTATACCTGCACAATATCTTGGTTCCAAAAGGATGCAAAATCCCGACCAATTGATACTCGCTATTCGGTGACTGCGTGAGCTTGCATTGCAATTCTAGGTTTTAGCTCACGTATAGGGATTCCGGTCTCTCTTGCCACACGAATCACATCATCTGCCTCAGGCTTGATACTGACAATACTACCATCAGTTGTACGAGACACCTTCACTCGGACCATGTACTCCTTACCATCAATTTCCAAGCTACAGACAAGAGACTCTCTAGCAGCCTTAAGACGTTCCCAAGAAGTATAGCGAATTCCAATCGTACCAAGATGTTTAATCAAGATTTCTGCAACACTTTTTAATCCAGTTTTCGCAGCGATGACTTGTACGACATAACATGGTCGGTTCTTTTTACCAAACGCAGGAATAATAATGACATCATAGGCAAGACCCTCATCAAGAAGGGTATCGAAGAGGGTTCCTAACGTTTCACCATCAACATCATCAACATTAGTTTCGATGACGACTACTTCGTCTGCGCTCCATTCATCCATCATTTCGATTCGTTCCTCCTTCTTTGTAGTTGCATCTTTGTCTTCCTCATGGGATTTCTGCTCTTTCTCTGGGACCTCTTTAGTGATGGTTTCTTTAATTGGTTCAACAGGAGAACTTTCATCAGGAACTACAGTTTCACCTATTACAATTCGCATCATATTAGGTATCTTGCCAAGATTTCTTGTACCAAATCCAATACCTTGATTTCGCTCAACAAAATCATTGATTTCGTCAGTGTACTCTTTTGTTAGTGTAGCTAAAAGTGCAGCACCGGTAGGAGTTAGAACCTCAGTCTTTGCATCACCATTGTGAAATAACATGTCATGGACAACTAAGATTTCAGCCACTGCAGGCACAGGGACTTCTAAATCGCCATGTTCAGTTGAGATAATTCCACTTCCGACCGCCACTCGTGTTGAAAAGAATTCAGTATCTTCTAGCAGCCCTGCTTTTTGTAATAGATATGCAGTGCCAACTAGATCAAGCACTGTATCGATTGATCCTGTTTCGTGGAGATGAAGATCTTTTATTGGTTTATTATGAGCTCTACTCTCTGCCTGAAGAATCACGTTCATCGCATCTAATACAAATGTTTTAGCCGGTGGAGAGAGTTCTACCTCTTCTGATACTGCTTTTAGAACATCTAACATTGAACTAGGATTCAATCGGATACTAGCATTTCGTGTAACCTGTAGCTGACGCCCTGTTATTCCTGCATGTTCTTTAGGCATTACAGACAAACGAAAAGAAGGATCATATATTAGAAGACTTGCGGCGACTGGTAATAATACATCATCCTCTCCAATCAAATCGATTAGTGCAGATAGAAACATGTCTCCAGACGCCCCAGCTTTCGCGACATCAATTAGAACTCTTTTCTTCGCCAAATTCCCTTTACTCCTGCCATAATTCAACGATTAGTTGGTTTATTAGTACAATGCTTTTTACTGCTTGAGAGTATACTATCCAATTATTGTTTTGCGCTTGCTTTTATTTTCAAGTACGTGTTAAATAACATTGTCAGTTTGTATTACGCTTACGCCATTGGTCGAATATCGCCATATACATGCATTCTTGTGGTGATATCCACATTTCAGATGAATCAAATGACTTGTCAACGAACTCAACAGGTGCATTTCTAATTAGTGCAGCAGGAACTGATTCATTCGATTCGCCCATAACTGCAGTACACGCTGATGCCAGATTGTCTGCTATGGCGCGTCGTGTTATTCGTAATTCATTCCCAAAAAGATCTTTTCTTCCTCGATCATCAGCAACAGGTCTGAATCCTGCAACGCCGAGTGCCATTCCAATGTTTCCTAAGCGTAAAGGTTGTGTACGGCTATCAATAATCATTACGCCAATAGTCTTCCCTGTCCGAGCTTTAATCTCCTTTCGTAATCGTTCAGCACTTGCTCGAGGATTAAGTGGAAGAAGAGAGGCAAAACCGGGAGGAACATTTGATTTATCGACACCTGCATTTGCCATAAGTGTGTTGTTTTTTATAGTAAGAACAACATGGGGAATTCCTCCAAGAATTTCATCAGCCTCCTGTAGAATGAGTTCTGCCACGGCCGGATGTAATTCATATTTTTCAGAAAGAATTGAGGCTTTACTGGAAACTCTAACTTCAGATAGACATACCACTCGACCTTCAGTTGTACCAAGAGGGGTTTCTGCAATGGTGAGGATATCATCATCCATCAGAGATAGATCTGTTTTTTCAAGAACATCGAGGATGATATCGAGGATGTCATCATCAGCTGTAATAATCCGAGTTTGTATTGGAAAAACCTGCATTATTCAAAACCACTTCATCATGTAGTCGATTCCAGATAAAGGCTCCCAAGTGGCTAAGAGTGGATAATTGGATTATCTCTTTTGTAGTTTCATTCGTTCAGACATGATGCATCTATCACCACGCCGCCCACCCATTGGGTGAGTAATTGTACCTAAGGAATTCATGCACCTTGCAGCGACTGCAGCACCCATAGCGAGTCCATCCTCAACAAAGACGAGTTGGTGCGATTTTGTCCACAATTCATCCGAGAGTCTCAGAGAACTAGAAATTAAATGAGGCTTTTGCCCTGATGTGATAGCTCTCCCTGTAAGGCCAAGAGAGGTCTCCGGGAAAATCACACCTTCTGATTCTGCAACAGTGATTATCTCTTGAACAATGCTTGATTGAAGACAATCGATAAAGCTTAACATGTATGATGCATCATGATCATTAGAGACCTCGGTTCCAAAATGCTCTAGCGCCTTAAGATTAGCATCCACACCAATCAATACAACTCCAGACTCATCAGCAGCTGTTGTGTTTACGGGTACTGTCCCAAATCGCTTTAGACCCGTTGATACTCTTTTTATTGCGATTAGCTTCAAGACTTCATCAACAAGTGTCAAATCAATATCTAAAGACGCAGTATTTTGATGTCCCGTTATATCTAGAACACAACCATTCTGTCGATTCACAAGACCAGATCCTTTGATAATCGAATCGGGAATTGCACCACCCAATCCTACGATTGAGCCAATTGTCTTTGCATACGGAGAACCATTATCAGTTATGCGACCTGCCAAGGTAGTACCAAAATCCATAGTCATTACAGGATTTCTAAAATCGATATTTGTTCCCTTGACTGCGCCTTTGATACCAGCAGTTACGAGTTCACCTTCCATCTCATTAGCTACGATTTCTGTATTTGCAGGAGGCAATGAAGATGCAACAGCACCATCAAAATAAACCTTCTTTAGCCAAGAATATTCTCGTAAGCCGGGTGGTAAATTCTCGATACTTATTGCAGCAGTCATCTTACGAGGTGATATCCCAGCTTTAAGACACCCATCTGCAAGTGCCTTCACAATTGCACCTACCTCATCAGGACTAGCAAATCCTGCAGTCACTCCTGTAGACCGTACAACAAAATGAAGGTCGTTCTCAAAATCCAGATGCGCTTTTGAGAGAACAGAAACCAATACATCTGAAACCATCTCAGTCACAGAATTTTGAGTGAGTTGTACTCCAAATATGGTTTCACCAAACACAGATTCACCAGGCAGTGGAGGTCGTACATCGCGTGTCATCCGTACTTCTTTTTCAATCACATAAATCTCAGCTGTTTTTAGATTAGTAGAAGTAAGGATGCATTTAGTTGTAGTATTTCCAAGCTCCACTGAAGCTACCGTGAAGAATGGGCCTATCCGCAAGGAGGAGAGTCCAATTCTCTTAGGCTTCAGTATTTGTTGCATCTCAGTCACCAAGCATTACACTAGCTTTTTGAAAGGATGATCAGCTCTTGGTTCAATTCCAAACTCTAGATAGGTAGATTCAGCTGAAAATGCATCACCCATTGCTACAAGTGGAAACACTAGTTCAGCATTCTCAATTGGCCCATATAGAAGATAATCAGCACCAAGTATCTGTGCAATTAGATTTGATGATACATCAGCTACTTGATATGCTTCACGATTAGTCTTCTTGAGTTTTCTAATCCACGTCCATGATGAAACAGCATTATGTATTCCACATCCAGTTGGAAGACCAAAGAGTGTCTTTGAAACAAATGTAAAAGCAGCAGCGGAGCCAGCTCCTGCACCAAGAGCTGTCATTGCAGTGTCTATAAGGAGTTTGGATATCCCTATGTCTTTACATAAATCTAGAAGCCCAAGATCATGATTAGGACCACTGTTTTCAAGAACAGCCCTTTTTCCAGCAATTGTTGAGTCTTGAGGATTGAAGGCCAAAACTATTGCACATTCTGGTGGCAACTCTCTTAATGAATCAATCTCAGGCTGTGTTATTGAGATGTTGATTGAGTTATAGATTGTTTTGTCTAAGAGACCTATCTCTTCAGTATATCGCAATCCATCCAATCGTACATTAGCATCGGAGGAGTCAATTAAAAGAGGAGCTTGTGAATGCTCAGAAACAAAGTCAATATACTTTGTCATCGCTAATGAGCTTTCAGCGAAGATTTGAACCATTTCGGGATTGCCAGTGATATCTGACATCTCATGCTGCTTTGCCAAGAGCTGTTGTGCGGCTTCTTCATCGAATTTACCTTTCTTGGCATTCTCTACAATTTTATGATTGCCATAGAAGATTGTACCAGCAAGGACTGTTGGTAAATCTCCTGAATTACCACCGATTTTAATTTCACCTATATTATGAATTATCTGTTCTTTCTCAAAGATAAACAATCAATCAAGCCTCCTTGCCAACAAGAATAGTACCACTGTCACTTGTTCTTACTTCTATGGCTACTGCGGTAGGGTTTTCACAAATATAACCATGTAACTCATACTTCGATACTAGAGAGGTTATGTGATCATAGACCAGATTGTATTCTGGAAGAAGAAGAATGTCTGAATTCAGACGCATCCTCTTGGAATCTCCCGCAGGTACTTTAATTTCAATCCACATTGCATCCTCAGGATAACTCCCAGGATTTTTCTTCTGAGCCTCGGTTACCATTTTAGAGATTTCGTCGGGATTGAGTGTATTAATCAATTCAATTAACTCAACCTGTTGACGAAATCGCTCGATTCCTTCAAGAGTTACATTTTCTATGTAAGGTATTGCACCTTCTGCATCTACTATCTTTCTTGTATTTGAATCAACACCATTGTGAAAGAGTGCTCGAAAAGTACGTCCTGTAAGGTGTCCCGGAACTTCGGGACCTGCCAAAATTAGAAATCGGATATTGGGATTTGAGATAGTGTTTATGATGACCCGCTCGATACCTATGTTTTCTGTCTTACAGGTTCCTATTATGGCATACTCACCACGAACCTCAATTTTCTTCCCGAGTGTGCATATAGCAACACAATGATTGGGATTTTTGACTTCAAAATCACCTGGAACAGGAGGCCATTCAGGAGTACTATTCATTAGTGGGACCTCCTAATCATACGACGGGGGAGTGAAGATCTTACGGTCAATTCCCAAGGCATTATAGGCTTCAGCAGTAGCTGTTGCCAAAGCATTTGATATCAAAGCAGCAGCAGCAAACACCTCTTTCGTTCGTAACATCGATCCATACATGATTGAATCAGTAGCAAAAACTTGAGATACTACAGTTGATGCTACAACGGTAGCAAGATGTGTGGACTCATCATTAAGTCCGGGCTGTCTAATGAATCGCCATGCTGAAGGTGCATTATGAGGACCAAGGCATGTGGGCTGACCTAGTTCTGATTTCACTGCAAGCATTGTCCGGTATTCCAATCCATAGCCTGCACCAACGGGCATTGTGGCAGGATCAACGAGGACCTTCTCAATTCCAAGAGCTTTGGAAACTTCGAGCATTTCTTTGATGGTCTTCATCCGTTCGGGCAATGATGTTGCACGTGGCGACCAACCGAGAACAACTGCCATATTGAGAGAGCTATTTTGCAGGATTTCTTTCTCTTCTTCTTTCATGGAGAGGTTGATTGAATTATAGATAACCCGGTCTTTCAAGCCACTTTCATCACAGTATTCAATCGCATGTTGCCTTGCATTGGCATTTGTAGACTCAAACATGATTGGACCATTAAAATTATCAGACAACCAAGACAGATGTTTATCCATAGCTGTGGGAGTTCTTCCAAAGGCTTGGATAATCAGAGGAAGCCCAGTTTTTTCAACCATCATATTTGCTGTGGAAATCCACTCTAAGGCGAGAGCCTTATCAAACAAACCTTCTCTTGTATCTTGCACAATAGGTTGTCCCTTAAAGAAGAGGCCCCCAATCAATACTGTTGGATTCTCCCCAGGATGTCCACCTATTGTTATACCTCCGAAATCATACATCTCTTGCTCTTTTTTGAAGACAAACATAGAATAATCACACCGCCTTTGGTCGAGGATAGAGTTTCACTCGTTTTGCAAGCTCAGGAATACTCTCTTCCCATCCAATTCCCATTAGATGGATACCATGGATACCCTTTATCTTCCTGATTTTTGATATAGTTTCAGATGCAATACAAAGACCTTCTTCTTTCATAGCATTTCGCCGATCATCTTCCTTCAGACCATGTCCTGCGTCTTCAAGACGTTTTATGAAGGAATCAGGAATTTTTATTCCAGGTACACGTTTGTTCATGAATTGTGCCATCTTAGGGCCTTTAAGAGGAACTATACCAGCTAGTACTTTGATATCAAGGGATCTCGCTAAATCCATAAACAATTCTAATCTCTGTATATCAAAAATTGCCTGTGTCTGAAAGAATTTTGCTCCAGCATCTCGTTTCTTTTCCACACGCATTACCTGTAACTCTAATGGATCTGCATAGGGATTGAAAGTAGAGCCTAATAGAAACTCAGGAGTTCCTTCTAAAGAATCTCCAGCAAGGTCCTTTCCACTCATCAGATGTGATGTTAATTGAAGAGCTTGAATTGAATCAATATCATAAACCATTTTTGCCTCAGGATGAGAACCAAGAAGAGTATGATCACCTGTTATTAACAGAATATTCCGTATCCCAAGAGCATATGCACCATATAACTCACTCTCGATTGAGATTCGATTCCTATCACGAGTAGACATTTGCATGATTGGTTCTGCACCTGCTTCAATCACGTATCTAGCACATACTGCACTACTCATTGATGGAATGCCACGAACATTATCAGTAATATTGATGGCATCACAATAATCTGCGATGAGTCGTGCTCGTTCTAAAACAATATGATGATTAGCTCCTCGAGGAGGTCCTATCTCTCCAGTGACTGCAAATTCCCCGGAATCAAGTATTTGCTTTAATCTGGATGCTATCAGTAATAATCCTCCCGTATTCTATCTTCCTTGAGATTGTGCTCTCCTTAATTCTTTTACTGGAGCCTAACAGATACGTCATAAATTCATACATTATTTTCAGAATGAACTACATTTCTTGGGCTCATGGATAGACTCCAATCCTTGATTTCCCATATTTTGCGTATGTTATCCAATTTTCCCAGTTTTTTCAGTCGATCATAAATTAACTGCCAAACACAGTCTGTTTCAGAGTCGCGTTCGCACTTGCCATCCATTGATCCTCCACACGGACCGTTCAATATCCCTTTTGCACATCGTGTGATAGGACAAATACCTGCTGTCAGATGAAGTATACACTCGCCACACATTGCGCAGGTCTCATTATGATGAAATCTTTCAGGCATGGTTCCCAAGAATTGAGAATTTGTAGCTGGAAAGGCTTCTTTTTCCGGAAGCAACTTTGTTACATTTTGTGTAGCAACACCACATGCCTGAACTAAGAACGCATCAGCGGTATCGATGATATCTCGTTTGGCCTCAATCTCCATCTCTAGCGCATGCTCGTCGCAGATGCCGCCGTATACAAATATGTGGCCGAGGACTTCTTTACCATTCTTTTCAAGAAAATCTTCCATGTCCTCCAATTGGAGAATACCACCCACATCACAGAGCTGCGCGCAGCCAGAATCACCAAAAAGAACAATTCGGCTATATCCCTCAAGCATTTCGAGAAGTTGTTCTTTTGACTTAAGAGTCATGAATATCATAATGGGGCAACCTACTCACCTTTTGATAGATTTACTGTAAAAAATCTGTGCTTTCATAACTTCTTCATTGAAGAAGGATTCAACTCTCTAGATAGTTTTTGTATAATTTCGGAATTCAGTCTGGCTTTTACTTCTATATGATCTTTTACGTAAGTCACCTCTTCAACGATGGAGAATTCATGCAACCATGATAGAGTAGACATGCCTGAGTTTCCGTATGGTAAAGAGATAGAATAGAGATGCAAGCCGGGTAGCACATGCACTATAGTTGCAACAAGTGAATCTAAGTTAGTCCTCTCTTTTGCGGATATTGTAACGACATCTGAGGTAACTTGAGATAACTGCTCACGTTTATCATCAAGCGCATCTTGTGAAACCAAGTCAACTTTATTTAAGACTCCAATGATTGGAACGCCATTTGCACCAATTTCATTGAAGGTGTCAAGACAAGTATGGACTTTTCTTTGCATTTCATCCAGTGAGTCAGATGCATCTACGACAAGAACAATAATATCTGCGTCAGCTATCTCCATTAGTGTTGTATTGAACGCCTGAAGAAGAGAGGCGGGGAGATTACTAATAAAACCAACAGAGTCAGAGAGTACTATTTGATGCCCAGGAATATCTAATTCAGCAGCTTTTGTTGAAAGCGTAGTAAATAGTTCATCCGCAACATCGACATTGGAATTTGTAAGTGCATTGTGGAGTGTACTCTTACCTGCGTTTGTGTAACCAGCAAGTGTGATTTCTACAAAGCCTTTATTCAATCGTTTTTTCTTCTTCAATTCTTGAGCATGAGATATTTTATCAAGCTTATCAGAGATTGTTGCAATTCTGCGTCGAAGTTCTTGGATTCGTAGATTTAGAAGATCTTCACCAGCACCAATTTGCTCTGCAATTGGTCTGTCACCAGTATGCTCTTTTTGAAGCCTCATCCTGATTTGATGGCGTTCAAATGGCAATTCATATTTCAAGCGAGCTTGTTCAATCTGTAGTTTTGCCTGCTGTGTGCGTGCATGTTTGTCAAAAATCTCAAGGATCACCTGCGTCCTATCCCGCACTTCAGTATTCCAAAGTTCCATTAGTCTGTAAATTTGACTAGATTGTAATCGAGGGGCGAATAGAACAAAATCTGGTTTATTTGCTTCAATCCATATTCCGATTTCCTCTGTTTTTCCACTTCGGATTCCATACTTAGCTGAAGGAGGACTAATCACATCGAAGGTACCAAGTACATTGTAATTTGCAGTTTTTGCAAGTGCAGCAAATTCATCCAGCAAATCAGGCTCATCATGTTTTCTTCGCTGGACAAGTAATGCAGAAGCTTCTACCATTGTCATTTCAAAATAGTATAATGTCTTAAAGACGACGATTGATGAACGGTCATTCTACATAGAGAAAGATTCTTTGGTCAAGCAAAGACGGTCAATAGGGGAATGTTCATGTCGAATTTCGAAATAAAAGCAAAAGACGGACTTGCGCGATTGGGAAAATTCTCAACAGCTCATGGAACTGTCCAAACACCATTGCTTATGCCTGTTGTACATCCGGGAAAATCAACAATTCAACCAAAGGATTTAGTTGAAAAATTTGGATTTCAAATGGTGATAACGAATTCATATATCATCAATTCACATGAACAATTTCGAGAGAAAGCATTGGAAAAAGGTGTCCATGGACTATTGGATTTTGATAGACCAATCATGACAGATTCGGGAACATTTCAGATGTACTTTCATGATTTGCCAAAAGAAGAGATAGACCCACTATCGATCATAGAATTTCAGAAAAACATTGGAACTGATATTGGAACAATATTAGATGCATTCTCAAAACCAGATGTTTCAAGATCTCAAGTTGAGAGAGATGTTGATTTATCGCTGGAACGTGCCAGGATATCAATACTACGAAAAGGGGATATGATGCTTGCAGGTACAGTGCAAGGAGGAGTATACGAAGATTTACGAGAAAAGTCAGCAAAAGCTATGGCACAACTAGATTTCGATGTATTCCCAATTGGTGGTGTCGTCCCGTTTATGGAGGGATACCGATATGCGGATATCGTCAAGATGATCCTAGCGGCCAAGAAGCATCTTCCTCTAGATAAGCCAGTTCACTTGTTTGGGTGCGGTCATCCCATGTTTTTTGCTCAAGCGGCATACCTTGGATGTGATTTCTTTGATTCTGCATCTTATGCGAAATTTGCTGATTCAGGAAGAATGCTTCTAACAACAGGTACTGTTCATCTCAATAATTTGTCTGAGCTCCCTTGCGATTGTCCAATCTGCAGTAAGACCACAGCTGATGATCTTAAATCACTACCAAAGCCGGAGAAAGCATTAGCACTCATGCAACATAATCTCTATGTTTCGGTTGCAGAAATGAGAAGAGTAAGACAGGCAATAACTGATGGGAAACTCTTTGAGCTTGTAGCCATTCGAGCAAGAGGGCATCCATCACTATTTGAAGCCCTACAAACAATGACATCACGAATAGAACTAATCACAAAATCTGATCCCTATGGAAAGACTTCATCAATATTTTATACAGGTCCGGAAACAATCGTAAGACCTGAAATAACTCGTTTTCATTCTAGGCTCTTGGAGAGATATCCTTACAAAAAGACAAAGATGGTTATTCTCGTACCAGATTTGGGAGACCGTCCATTTTCAGACACAGCAAACACAATCATAGATGCAGTAAAGAAATATGGTTCGAAAGAGGTGATTCTTATTTTCTTCACACCAATGGGAATTATACCATGGGAGTTAGAGCATATACATCCTGCGCAACAGTGCATATTTTCAAGAGAAACTGATGATATTACTCTGAATATTGCTGGAATAAGACTTGAAGAATTTCTGACTAACATCAAATATGAAAAGATAGTATGGTTCAATCGTGAAAGTCCTACTAATGGTCTGTTAAAAGCCCTTGAATTTGGAAAGACTCTCTCAGTCAAGTCTACTGCTTCAGAGGTAATCCAAGAATTGGCTAATCAAAAGGAAGCAGATGAAGATTGGACTCTAAGAAAGCTTAGAGCTGTCTTGTGCTATCAATGGGGAATCATGAAAGACTTGATTTCTGAAAAATTAAACTTACGTTCAGTCTTCTCAAAAGCTACTGGGAAAATTAGGCAAGTCAAGAGAGATGAAGAGATTCTCTTCACAATGGTACCGACAACAGGATTACTTACACCAACCTTCGAAGGAGGAAAAGAGCTGCTTAACCTAAAAATTCCCCGAGAGTATATCGTCACAATGCAGGATGACGCAATAGAGTTTGTAGCAGAGGGAAAGTCAGCACTAGCAAAATTTGTCCTTTCAGCTAGTCAGGACCTCAAGGCAGGAGAAGAGGTACTAGTAGTCGATAGCCAAAACAGTCTCTTGGGTACAGGTAGAGCACTTCTTAGTGGTCAAGAGATGATGACATTCAATCGAGGAGTGGCAGTGATGATTAGGCACTCTCGGAAGCATTAGATGGTGGTTTGGAAAGTGCAAGCGGATGGTTTGGAACTTTCCGTAATGCATCGACACCGCCAATCGGAAGAATCATGACCTCATCAGATGGCATGTAGAGATGGATTGTATCGCCTTCTTTGATTTTAGAGTCGGGATCCAATAGCGCTTCTGCTGAGATGTTTCCGACATTGAAATAGACTTCTAAGGAATTGCCAACATATATTGTTCGAGTCACATCGCCTTGGATTCTGTTATCATTTGGCCGTTCTTTTTCAAGATTCAGGTCCTCAGGACGTACTGCCGCTTTCACAGCTTCTCCAATCTCAAAAGGATAACCATCTATTGTTCTTCTTCCAACGACTACTTGATTTCCGGGAATAGTCACTTTGATAGTATCTCCAACCGATTGAATTACACCATCAATGAAAGTACATTGACCAATAAAATCAGCGACAAAAATCGTTTGAGGATTCGCATAAATTTCCCGAGGTGTATCAAACTGCTGAACATAGCCCTTATCCATAACGGCGACTCTGTCAGATATACTGAGGGCTTCATGTTGATCATGGGTGACATAGACTGTAGTTATTGAGAGCTCCTTCTGAATCCTGATAATCTCCTCTCTCATGTTTATTCTGAGCTTGGCATCTAGATTTGAAAGCGGTTCATCTAGCAATAGAACATCAGGTTCAACGACAAGAGCTCGTGCAAGAGCAACTCTCTGTTGTTGCCCGCCGGACAACTGATGTACATGACGCTCACCAAGCTCGCCCATCCGCACAAGCTCAAGGGCATTTTGAACTCTCCGTTCAATTGCGCTCTTTTTATATTTCATTCCATTAACACGTTTTAACTTCAAACCATATGCGACATTATCAGCAACGGTCATATGTGGCCACAGAGCATAGTTCTGGAAACACATTCCTGTATTTCGTTTATGAGGCGGAACTTCAGTTACTTCTCGATCATCAAAGTAAATATGACCAGAGTCAGGAACGTAGAATCCTGCAATTAGTCGCAGAAGAGTGGTTTTACCACATCCTGATGGTCCAAGAAGTGTTGAGAGTTCTCCTTCCTTAATGACCATATTCACTTCATCTGTAGCGATGATTTCACCGAAGGTTTTTCGCAAGTTTTCAAGTATTATCTCAACCATTTTATCACCTCATATCCCGGTCATGGCCGAAGACCGTGCACCCAGGATTTTGTTTGTGATGGTGATGACTGTCATCTGCATCGCCATCATTAATACACCGAGACAAGCAGCACTATTTGCAGAAGAATAACTTGCTGAGTGCGATTCTAGAACTTCTTTTGTCCAGTATGTCATAGGCGCTTGTTCGGGTCCAAGACTACCAAGTATCAGACTTGTACTTACTTCACTTACAGAATAGACAAATGAGAGGAGAGATCCCGCAAGTACACTCACACCAATTAGAGGCATTGTGATTTTAACAAAGGTCTGATTCTTGCTTGCTCCCATATTTTGTGAGGCTTCTTCCAACACTACAGGAGTAGATTGTAATCCTGCATATGCAGCTCTTACTGTAAATGGAAACTTCCGAATAGTATAGGACATAATTATCAGAAATACAGGTGCATCTAAGGGGAAGAAGATTGTCCTGAAATACAAGATGAAATATCCCGTGGCAATGACAATGCCTGGGAGTGCAATTGGAGAGGTTACGAGTAAGTCGAAGTACGTCTTGCCAGGAATATCACGTCGAGCAATTATGTATGCTGCACTAGTTCCAAGCAAAACAATAAGCACAGTGGCAATTAGACCATATAAAAGGGTGAATGTAATCGACTGTGTGACTGCAGGATATGTTGTGAAAATTGAATAGTGTTCAAGCGTCCAGACTGAAGGTAGCACTGCATTGCTTGCCCAGGGACCAGCAAATGAGATGATTATTACACTGATTTGAGGAATCAAAGCAATGAAAAGTAAGGGTATTAGAATCGCATAGAGATATGCGGTTGTTGGCATACCTTCTTGTATTTCATGACTCCATCTGGGAAGTTTTTGCCGGTATGAAGTCATCCCAGCGATGGTGTAGATAATCAATGCAAAAACCCAAGGAGTCAAGGAAAGAATTACTGTATAGTTGGACAGAGATGTAAGAAGAATGTACAGCATAATAGGCCAACCAAGTATGGTTATGATGCTATAGAAAGTAAATCGTCTATACTTAATTAATGACGCAGGTAATCGGTCTCGATACTTAGGTGTTCTTCCTATGATAGTATAAACAATCAAGAAAAGGAAAAGATATCCTTGTATTGGTAATCCTACAATTGGCCTAATTAGCAAGTAAGCAAGTAGAAACCAACCAAAAGCAGTAATGGCCCCATTTATTGATACTTTTTGATATTGCAACTGTCGTGTTCGTGGATTCCACTGACCACCTTTGGTACCCGATTCGTATGATCGAACACCAGCGTATTTTCTAATTGCCAAGAATCCTGTGAGTGCAAATATTAAGAGAATAATTCCTATTGCAGGTCCTTTCGGGTCTATTCCCAATGAGCCAGAACTGAAGGAATCAAATACTTGGAAAGCCAGAGTCTTTTTGGCTTGAGGATCATCCTGAAAGACAATAGGGGTCCCCAAATCTTCAATACTAAGGATGAAAGTAAGGATAGCCCCAGCTTGAATACCGGGCATTGCCAATGGAAGTGTAACGGATCTAAACAGCTTGGTCCCTCTTGCACCAAGATTTTCAGCTTGTTCTTCTAAAGAGGGATCAATTGACATGAATGAAGAATATGCATTCAAATAAACAAGTGAAAACAGGGATGTAGCTTGTACAAGTATGATTGCTGCAAGTCCTTTAATTTGCAATTGCATTGGAAATATATGAAGAGCATCATAAAAGAGATTATTGATGAATCCATTTAGACCAAGAAATGATTTGATACCAATTGCGCCAACAAAAGGAGTGGCCAAAAGAGGAAAGATTAGGATAGTCCTGATTATTGATTTTCCATAGAATTCATATCGCGCAACAATAAATGCAAGGAATACTCCTAAGAGAACAGAAAGTATTGTAACGATAATTGCAACGTATATTGAATTAATTAATGCGCCATAATCCCATCCCTGAATGGTTACATCAGTGGTTCCAAATATTATTGTTCGAGTATCAGTAAAGTCGAACCATCGTTCATACTGCTCACTATATTGCCAGGGCCAGATATTTGAATCTTGAAAGAGGTTAATGAAATGATATAATGATGGTGATCCTGTGCTAGGATCAGTAAATGAGTAGTAGACAACACTTACTAGTGGTAAAATAAGAAATAGAGTAAAAGTGAGGAGAACAGCAGTCAATTGGATTGTCGTAAGACTATCAAGTTCTCTTCGAAGCTTCTTCATTCCTCCTCTGAATCTTGACCCAGGATTCTCAAAGAATTTTTTGAAACCCCGAGCGCGATTCTTGATTCGAGGACCAGTTTGTTTGAAGAGTCTTATGAAGGCTTGAACAATCCTTCTAGGGAAATTCCTGACAGATTGCATTACTGACGCCTTAAAGGTAGCAGGTATAAGTTCATCTTCATCTGTCCGATAGTTCTCTTGCACTTCTACTAGATTCTCATCGCTCAACTCTATTCCCGCCAATTTAGTATGTCTTATGTTTCTGCTTCAACTGCGGATTGAATTGCTGCATACTGAATCTTTGCATTTGTAGTCCACCTAGATTGAACCGTACCCGCATAACTGGAATCGTATATCATATCATTATTGATACGCGCTGCATATTCCATTGTAAATGTCTCAGATGTAGCTGTCTTAGGATCAATAATTGTTATCATCTGAGCCATCTGTGTGGTATAGGTGTTTAGTTCTCCAATAGTGATCCTACCTTCATCATATGCATCATAGATGGCTTTCCAGCAATTTACAAGCTCTGTATGTGCGTCTGTAAAGACAGATTCCCAGTATTTTATGAAAGCTCTATTCATTGATAGAGACATGGTGTCATTGAAGTCAATACCAACAGTGGTTACAGTCTGATTGAAAGCAGTATAGAGGTCATCAACACCAGTAACTAAGTCAAAAGCTTCTCTCATGACAGGCATGCGTCGGAGGTCGTTATCTAGCCAGACAGCTTGACCTTGTGGACTAAGAACATAGTCAACAAATACCTCTGCCGCTGCTTGATGAGGTGTATCTTTTGCAATAGCAATTGGATCACCATTTACTATTGACTGACCCTCAGGTACTATATATTGACAATCAGGATTTCTTGCTTGTGATAGATACCCATAGAAGTCAATAGACATTGCAACGCCAACATTGCCGTCTTCTACTTCATTCTGGGTTTCTACTGAACCACCCATGATTTTTGAACTTCCAGCCATTCGAGCCATGGTAGTCCAACCTTCTTGCCAGCCAAGTGCTTGAACAATAATCTCATAGATGCGAGTATTTGACGTTGTGTCAGGAGCATTACCCATCGAGATTGTTGGAATTGTCGGTAAATACTGAGCCCAGATTGGATTAGCCAAATCAGTCCAAGTTGTGGGAGTAGGAAGCGTATAATCATCTAAAAAGGCAGTATTAACAGTAAAGCCAAAGGTAGAGATTGCAGCTGCAACCCATACCAATTGTTCTTCATCATTATTACGTTTCATGTCAACTCCTGCAAGCGTGTCATTGACACGATTGGCGGCAGTCAGAAGTTTGGCACTCGTCATTGGCTCAAGTAAATCATCACGAGTTAATTGATCGAATAAAGTTGGACCTCCACCCCAACAGACATCTACTGTACCACCCTTGATAAGATCGTCCCAGTACTCTTCAGTGGGAGCTCTCCACTTTATGTCAACAATATTCGCATCTTTTGCTGCTTGAGTAGCAAGAAATGCAGATTCAAATTTGCCTTGTATTGAGATGTCATGTCGTGTCAGAATTGTGAGGACTATTCCACTACCTGTATATGTTGTGTTTGTTCCAGTTGTGTTTGTTCCAGTCGTTATGGTTGTGTTACCATCAGGTCCTGGACCAAATCCAAGTAGCATAATTGAAACACCTGCAACACCAATTATCGCTATAACTACGATGGCTATTAACATAGTTTTCGTATTACCAGCAGTTTCAAATTCACTCATTTCCAAACCTCTCTTATTTTAGAGTTAGTAACAAATTACAGAGCAGTAACTTGTAGTAATTAAGGTTTGTCAATTATGTGTAATTAACTTTTCAGAGGGTTGTGGGCAACATTCTACTATTCGAAGTATTCATATAGGGTTGAATAATGTAAGAATTAGCTAGATGCTATCTTTTATGATAGGAGAGAGCATAGAAAATGACAAAAAACAATAGAGTAAGAGTTGCAACATTACTTGTTGTCACAGCATTATTTGCACTTATTCTTTCAACACCTGCAGTATCTCAAGCAACAGCAGCTACATCTGCTGAAACCAGTTTGAAAATCGTTTTTGATTACTGTCATGGTCAGAATAGCTCTAATGCAGACGTTCAGGCATGGGATGCTTTTCTAGAAGCAAATTTGACAGAAATGGGATATGAAGTAGTGTGGGCAAACGCAGGAATAAATGCAACAGTATTGAGTGATGCAGTCGCTTTCATAGCAGGTTCTGTCTATGGAGCCAATAATAACTATCTTCCAGCTGAAATCACAGCAATTGCGGATTGGTTTAATACTGGAAGAAAATTCATGTGGATAGGTTATGACAGCGATTATGGCACTCCTCCAGATACTGGTCAGTGGATCAATGACAACATGACTGCAATATTAGACGCAGTCGGATCACACATTTATGGTGAACCTACCGCTATACAAGATCCAGTTAGCAATGCAGGGGACACATATCGTTGTGTTGCCAATAAAACAAGCACGGATTCATTTGTTGCTGACATAGTTGATGGAGTGACAGCTGTTCTAATGCATGGTCCAACTTGTGTCTATGGTGCTGATGGTAAACATAATGTAAGTCCAGTAGCTCTAGAAACTGAAACAATGGATAATGTTTATCCACTCCTCTTTTATGGAGGAAATGCTACTATTGTTGATAGTGACATTACAGAACCTTATGCTCATACCGATGGACAAGTGGGCGGATTTGCAGCTGTAGCCTTGCAAATTCATGCTGGGGAAAATGAAACTGGAAATATCATTGTTTCTGGTGCATCGCCCTATGGCGACTATAGACCAATGTTCGCAGATTACTACTATATGGACCTTGATGGCTATAACCTAGTATTAAATGCGATTGACTTTGGTATTTCAACACTTACAGAAGAAACCACTACCACCACAACAACTACAACTACAACCACAACTACAACCACAACTACACCGATTAATATGACTCTCGTATTGGCTGGTGTGGGTGTAGCTGCCGTTATTATAATTATAATAGTTGTCGTTGCGAAGAAGCGATAATATAATCAAAAGTAGTCTGGGTATCCCAGACTACAATTTATCTTTTTTTACAAATCATTAATGATTTCCATGTGTTTCTATTTCATTTCTGTAAGTATTTTTGAAGCAATAAGGAAATCTTTAAGTTATGTGAAAACACGCCGCTTTTGCGCTCTTGGTGATGTTCATGAAATACAATTCACTAGTAAAGTACTTAGCTTGCATTATACTAATTTTTTTTCTAGTTCCAGGAATGCTTTATGATAACAATATGCCATTGACAACTAACGACCAACAGTCGGAGGTATTTGAGAAATCAGATTTCTCGTCAAAGTCTATCTTATTCGATGAATCACATTGTGATAACGGAAGTAGTCTTTGGGCACCCGGTAATGCGTCATTATTTAGTTGGATATTGGATGAAAATGGATATGAAAGCGATACCAATTTTAATGAGAATCTGGATTCAGGAATACTTGCGAGATATGATATACTTGTTCTATTCTTTCCAGTAGTCGCTCTTACTAGTGGAGAACTGAGCGCGGTCTTATCATTTGTGGAAGATGGTGGAGGACTTCTTCTTGTTGGAGCTGATGCTAGTAATTGGTGGGAATTTAGAAGTACAAATTTGAATTCATTATCTACTACATTTGGAATTACATTTCAATCAACCACAGTGACTGAAATAATAACAACTTTTAGTGTGCATAATATCACCTATGGTGTTAGTGAATTGCATACAGAAGGAGATGATATAGATGCATGCACATTGTCTGTGTCAGCTCCGGCAATATCAATTATTAATTCAACAAAGGGTTCTGTTGTGGCAATCTCAGAATCAGGATTGGGTAGAATTGTCTGCGTAGGAGGCCCAGCTCCATTTTACATGTACAGAAAGGGTGCTTCTGGATATGGCAACTCGCACTTTCAATTCTCTCTCAATGTCATCGATTGGTTAGCCAGAAATCCAGAGAGGCTAGCGAATATTCCAGAGTATGCAACAATCACAGTTGGTCCAGGACCTAATCTTACGACTAATGAGGTAACAGAATACTCGATGTTTGTAGGGGCGTATCATGAACACACTACTCACAGTGATGGAACAGGTACTCCTCAAGAGATGCTCGAAACTGTACTAGAACGCGGTACTGATTTCATGGTAATGACTGACCATTCATATGAGACTTATTCATCTATTGGAGGTATTACTGGAGCATTAGCAATAGAAAACATTGTAAGAACATATAATTTAGATATATCAATTATAGTTGGAGCTGAACTCTCAGCTGTTAAACATACTGTAGGTTTTCCTCTAACTGAAAATATTTTTACAGCAGATCAACAAGAAGCAGTTGATGAGATTCATGCGCAAGGCGCAATAGCAATCTTAGCACATCCTACAATTAGTTATACTTATGCATCAGTCTATGAAGCTTTGAATGGATATGGATATGATGCAGTTGAAGTAGATAATAGGGGATTTTTCTACGGAGGTGGAGAGGATGGTTTCTTGTATGATTTCGTTGGAGCCGGAGACACTCATTCTCCAAGCGAGGTAGGAACCTTATTGAATGCGTTTTTTGTTGAGAATCCTAGTGGTCCTGAAGGAACCATAACCGTTGAGGATATTGTAGATGCAATTCTCAACAAGAGAGTAGTGATTATCGACCAATACAATGATTTCATTTATGGACAGGAAGTCTGGGTAGAATACTATCTGAATTCAGTGAGCGAGGCAGAAGCAACAATTGAATCATCTCAAAGCATTTTGGATAATCTTGTTGATGATGGAGAAGATGTTAGTCTCTCGGAACTATACCTCGAAGATGCAATTTCAGCCTATCAGAATTGCAATCCTGGGAGAGCAATTAGAATGGCTCAAAACGCCACGTCTGATGTTCTCTTAGGATTAGGCTTTGAAATTCATACAACGACAATTCTAGAACCAAATGCAAATTATGAATCAATAGTAATAGTGAAGAACAACAACACATTCGGAATAGCAATTAACGCATCCACATTTGTCAAGATTGGTATTGCATTTGACTCGAAGAAACATCTTTTTGAAGCATCAAGCAAAAGTAACAGTACAACAATTTGCAGTTACAAATCAAATGACTATGGTTTGATGTTGTATTCTTTGAATCTCTACTCCTTCAATACTACCGAATATATCAATCCCTTACTAATAGATGTCAAAGGAATCATAGATAATGTTAGTATAATTGTTGACGAACAAGACAACGTCTTTAACATAGATGTTACTTATTGGATGGGACGATTATCAGCCAAGTATATTAAATCAGCAGTTATCGTTTCTAACGATGGAACAGGCGAGCAGGAGAGCAAAATGGATGAAGGATGGAATAATTATGTTTCCACACTTGGTCCATATCCATCAGGTACCGAGCTAGACATTAAAGTAATAGTAAAAACTTCCTTGGGTGAAACCTATATAATTGGGGAACGAGTTCTGACACTGGAATCAATAATATCAAATACTACATCAACGAGTATCTCTACGAATACTACTACAAATCACCCATTACCGCTTGATACAATCCTTATAATTGCAGGGATTGGTGGCATTGTCGGGATTATCACTTTAGTGATCTTAAAATTTCGAAAATAAGTAGATAAGTGTGTGCGAACTGACTATGTCAATCGCACCACTTAAAACCTGCAATCGCGATTAGTTAAGCCATGAAAAAATCTAGTGCAGTACTAATTATTCTATTACTTCCATTATTTACATCGGCTGCGTTTTTCCCCACTGTAAAAGTTGATGCGTGGGGACATGCAGCACATTACTTCATCGTAAATCAAGCGGTTGAAAATATTGGAAATAGTAGTTGGGAAAATGCCTTTAAATTTTATACACAAGAACTCTTAAGCGGTGCTGTTGCTCCGGATGTTCTCTGGCAAGATTGGGAAAATCATCTCTACTATCCAGAATCTGGTTATGGGGATGCCCCGGCGTCAGCTGCTAGATGGTATGATTTTGCTCGTGCTAACTTCACGACTGAGAACTGGGATTATGGATTCTTCGCAGCAGGAGTGATGTCACATTATTATGCAGATCCCTGTATTCCTGTCCACACTGATGTTTACTGGGATGGTCATTCAGCTTACGAAACAGATATCAACAATAATCTTGGATCTCTGACAATTTCCACGCCAAGCGAAGGAATAATCACTAATGTCAGTCAATTAGTTGTCGACTCTGCAACGTATTCAAATCAGTATTATGACATGATCTACGATGCTTATCCCACCGGGGATGACGAAGCAATAGCGACAAATTCAACCATCAAAGCATTGACTGAGGATTGTCTGGATATGGCAATTGAAGGAGTGCTGAAGCTCTTTTATAACCTCACTATTGGAATTAATGCACCTGATGTCACAATCACTTTCGAACATGTAGCAATGATTGATTATGCACATCAGAATGATTATGCACCTGATGATCTGACAGCATTGAACCAAACACTTGCAATCTATGGCTATGAATTGATTGAACGAACAACAGAGATTACAACTAGTAGTCTAACAACTGTAGACCTCCTCATCATGACATGTGCGGAGGACTCGTACACAGTTGATGAGTTGGCAGCAATAACAGCCTGGTTCCAAAGTGGAGACAAGTCGATTCTTCTCACAGGAAGAGGGGATTTTGATTGGTATAAAGACAATCTAATAATGAACGAGGTCTTGTCTGGGATAAATTCAAACATTAGAATCAATGACGATAATGTCTACATGGAAGGGACATATAATCCATGGTACAATGATATATATACGATACCTAGTCCAATAGATACAGTCAATTTGACCTATAATGTGGATGCAATATCATTCTTCTCACCAAGTAGTCTGTACTTCTTAGATGATGATCCAATATTACCAATTATCTATGCAGATGTCACAGCATATCAAACAGATCAAGAATCACCTGAAATAACTGTAGTTTACGATGATCAAATGGATGGCGAGTGGGGCAATCAAATACCGCTTGCTGCAGCTGAAGAGATAGGTACAGGAAGACTTTTCGTTGGTGGAACGACATTCTTCAGCAATTTTGACTATGGAGACCTTGTTTTCGAGAATATTCAGCTTTTAGAAAACTTCCTTCAATGGGCTGTAGCTAATAGGTCAGATGATGAAATACCTGAGGTTGATGAAGTTGGCCCTCGAATCAGTAATATCCAATGGTCGCCAACATCACCAACAGAGGGAGAGAATGTTGCATTTAACATAACTGTATCAGATCCAAGTGGCGTTGCCAGTGTTTCATTGAAGTATAATAATGGTACACACGATATCACCTTACCGATGGCAACTGAGGGTAATGGAAATTACTCAGCAATCATTTCAGATGTGGAGAATGGTTCTGTTGATTTTCTAATAGAGGCAGAAGACGAAGCAGGCAATATTGCTACACGAGCTTATTTCACAATTGAATGGCCTGAAGAAACCACAACTACTACGACTACCACTACGACAACTACTACAACAACAGGTACAACGACTACAACTGGCGGATCAACTCCGATAAATCTAATGTTACTCATAGGAGCAGTTGGTGGTACATTAGTTGTGATTGCTCTTATAGTGATTATTGGAAAATCTAGACGCTAATAGTTTGAAATATTCATCTTTGAACGAAATTAAAAGAGGAATGCAGTATTTGGAAAAATGCTGCACCTCTCTTCTTTTTTATCAAGAATTTTAGCTTTGAAAAAAAGACGATTATTCCAGTTTCTCATTTAGTTTATAGTATAAATCGAATCGCATTCCATCCGCAAATCTTCATATGTATTTTAAACCATAAGATGGTAGATTCATGAGACATCGGTGGGGTAAGGATGTCTATTGGGATGCGATCAGACGACTTAGAGAGAGAAGTGGAAATAGGCATAATACGTGCTTTTGGATGGGCAGTCATTGAATTCGAGGCTGTTCTTTTCCAAAAATTCCTAATTATGTCTGCAAAGAGTTCACTCATGACTGAGGATATGTTTCGTAGATACTTGAGAAGAATGGAAGCAAATGGTTACATTGCACCTGTCGAATTTCAAAGAAAACGGGCATGGAAACGACTGGTAATTGAGTCAGAAATTGAAGAAGAAGCATTAACACCAGAAGAAGTCAAACAATTCATTGAACAGGCAAAAGAAGCTGAAGAAAGAAAAAGGTCTAAGGAATTGCCAATGGGGGAGAAAGTGGTAAGTGAATCAAGAAACCTAGCGGAAAATATCATTAAACTCCTAGAAAAGAACATGCAAAGACAATCGTTTCTTCATAGGAAAGGGGAACAGCCATCAATAATTCATCATGTTGAGGCAATGCGTCAAGCTCTTGCTGAGTCACGAAAGGCGTTCTTGAAGTATGTACAAGAGAAACTACCTCAAACCTACAAAGAAATGGAGAGATTCATTAATTCCAAGGGTGAAGAAGTAGTACTTCTAAGCCTTAGAATTATTGAATCTGGAAGTCAAGCATACCCACCTTAGTAATCTCTTCTTACTAGGAAATCAGATAGACTCAGCATATATTGCTTATACTTTTCATTGAAGGGAGGTTCAGCTCTGTCCAAAGCTTTCTGACCTTCTTGAAGAAGCTTGTTCATCAATTGACCTGTCGCATCTAAAGCTCCACTATCACGAAAGATATTGCGAACTTGCTCAACCTCATCATCAGTGATACCATCCTTGCCTAATAATTGGGAAAGACGCTCTCGTTGAGATGAATTACATAAGTGTCCAGCCTGAATGACTAACATGGTCTTCTTTGCTTCTTTGATATCACCATCAGCAGCCTTTCCAGTTACCTCTTCATCTCCAAAAGAGCCCAGAATATCATCTTGAATTTGGAATGCCTGTCCAACCTTGACACCAAACTCGCTGAGAGCTTCTAACTGGGAATCACTTGCCCGACCTAGGATGCCACCAATGAGAAGAGCTTTTTCAAGAAGAATTGCTGTCTTCATCCGGATCATTTCAAGATACATTTCAATTGAAGCCTTTGGATTACTAATCATGGACATCTCAAGAAGAACACCTTCTACTAGTCCTTCGAAGCTCTGTTCATACATTGCGTGGCATTTTGATGCAATATCGGGATCCAAATTTGCTTCCGTGATAGCAGCTGCGCCAAAGTTCATGAGAGAGTCTCCACCAAGAATTGCAGCTGTCATTCCAAAATGAGCAGCTTTCTCTGGATTGGAGGAAACTGCGTTCCTATACCATTCACGATACTTTGCATGAAAGGTTGGTCCGCCACGTCTGGTTTCATCATGATCAATGAGATCATCGTGCAATAATGAGGCATTATGAAGAATCTCAACTGTACAAGCTGCTCTGTAGTAGTTCTCCGGTGGAGTCTTTCCAGTTACAGCTCTATACGCAATTATGACAGCAATTGGTCTAAAACGCTTGCCACCGCGCATTATGTATTCTTTAATGTAATCATAATATTGAACGTGAGAAGGACTTAGAGTCTTTGCTCTCTCAATACGTGTGTCAAAGAATTTGTGAAGAGCTTGGTTAATAGCTTCATACTCATTCTTAGTTGTTTCTTCGAATTCCAAAGTGATCCTCTCTTAAAACAGATGGACTTGATTCGAATCAAGTCCCTTTTTAGCATTTCTGATTTTGTCGAACAAATGTTTAGAGATAAACGATGATGATGAGAGTAAGTGATGAGTCAATAAATCTCATCACTAGACTCCCTTATTGACCTACAATTTCTGTATTTGGAAAGGCAATTGTAGGAACGATACGTTTGTCGTGGACTTCTGGATCATTTGCAACAAGAATATCTCCTTTTATTGATTCATATAAATTGCCTACCCACAATGCATGTTTGATATGGGGTCCAAGCTCTCCATCCTTTATGACTCGCCCATTTCGAATCTCATTTGAAAAGGTTCCAGATAGGGAATCAACAATTGGCCATGCAAAATGCTCTACATAGACACCATGTTTTACCTCGCCTATGATATCATCTATAGACTTCTTGCTCGGTTTGACTTCCATTGTTGTTCCAGCACATGCTGCAGGGATCGCAAAACGTCCAGCTAGGTCTCGGGCAACTCTTCGAATACCATTTCCAGTAGATTTCAAATCAAGCTGCTTTGCATTGTAACTATCAAAAAGATAGGACGTAAGTACTCCTTTTTCGATAAGCGACGTCTGTTGAGTGGGAACGCCTTCATCATCCACTATTCCACTGAGAAGACCAAGTTCCGACCTGCCATTATCCATTATAGATAAATTCTCACTGGCAACGACATCTCCAACTTTATCTGCCCAGGGACTAGACCGTCTATTGACATTCTCACCATTAACAGCAAATCCTACCAAGCTATAAATCATCTCACTCCCTTCACTTGGAGCTAAGACAGCTACAGCGTCATCCCATTTTTCTTTGAAATCTTTAGCTTCGAGGACACTCAAGGCCTGACTTTTCAAGATTTCACCAATATGAGTAAAATCGATTGTTGAGAGTTTTCTCGACCAGCAACGTTGGACTCCTTCGCCAACACTAGAATTATGCTGTGATTTAGCGGTGAAGAAACCAAAGACAATTGTACCTTTTGAGCCAGCATCTAGTCCTAAAGAATTGCATATATGATACTCGACCGAGCTGGCACGAAGTGTGCCATTAGGTACTGTAACATTGTCAGCAGATGCGCCATGTACAACCTCCATTGCCTTCTCAACCAGAACAGAACTATCAACCAAAGCGGTCGTTTTATCATAGAACGTATCTGGAGAGCCAGAAGCCTTCTGCGGATCGGGAAGAGATACGAATTTCATATCGTCGTTACTCATCCGAGCAATCGACATGGCTCGTGCAACGACATCTTTTGGATCCTCTTGAGCAAGAGTCGAACTCGTGAATCCAATCTTTTTGCCAAGAATGAATTTCACACCAATTCCGGATTCGATTATTGAACCACTAATCTTTGGGATATCATCGTCAATGTATGTACTTGTTGTCTTGACCTGAATAGAATATACTTCAGCTTGTGTTGCACCATTCTTTTCAGCTATGGCAACAGTCTTTTCTGCACTATCAGCAATGTTCATTTTAGCCACCTCCAACAACCATCTCCATCCTCATATGAGGGCCACCGGAGGATACAGGCACAAAGTCTTCTTCACCTTTTCCGCAGGTTCCTGCAGAAAATCTTAGTTTGTTGCCGACTGCATCAACTGTTTTCAAAATATCCATCACTTTCCCAGCAAGACTCATGCTTCGCACAATCTGAGTAATTTCGCCATTCTTAATGAGATAGCCTTTGAGCGCAGAGCATTGCACTCCGCCTCCGACTACATCCTCCATTCCAGATAAACCTCGATTGACATAGAGTCCTTCTTTTGTTTCAGCAATGATCTCTTCATCGCTCCAATCACCAACATCAAAAAACGTGTTACTCATTCTTGCATAAATTCGACGATTGTAGTCTTGAGCTCGACCATTTCCAGTCGGAGATACACCCATCATTATTGCAGTTTCAAGGGTGTGCAAATAACCTTTGTAAACACCATCTTCAATAATTATAGTTCGAGAAGAAGGTGTCCCCTCTGAATCAAAAGGAAAACTACCAGATTGATCTTTTAGAGTACCATCATCGACCATAGTAACAAGATCAGTACCTACCTTGACACCAACCACATCAGTAAGGAATGAACGTTTCTTGACGACTTCGTCAGCCTCACTTGCATGACCACACACTTCATGCGCTATCAATCCTGAAATATCACCATCTGCAATTACAGTCATTGTTCCAGAAGGCGGCTTTTCTGCACTCAGAAGTTCAATAGCTCCCTGAGCACACTCTGTACAAAATGGTTCGGGATCGATATTTTGGATGAGTTCGTAACCAACTCTTCCACTACGAACGTCGTAGTTGAATTGCATTTTATTCCCCTCTCTTGCAACCGGCTGCAGCGCAGCTCTGATTCGAATCTCATCCCATTCCAATTTAGAGCCTATAGAATTAACCAAGTGGCAAGTTCTCTTTGTATCATTATATATCGAATTTCTATTCACAATTCGGTCATCAATCTGTTGAAACTTATCGATATTCATGATAAAATCGAGTTTCTCTTCAGTTGAAATTCTCTCAGGATCAACTTTGCAGTTTTGCCAACTCGTTTGTTCTATTGGTTTTATGTCTGAAAAATCAAGAGATTTTCGTGAAAACCGAGAATTCGCCTTTGCTCCATCTATTGCCTCTTTAAGTAAATTAGTACAGGTTTCTAATGTTAGAGGTTCTGAAGTAGAAGCCGTTCCCCAACATTCACCAACCAGCGTTCGTGCAATTGTACCCGCTCTTGTTGCTTTACTTAGTCGGCGTAAATTACCATTAATAACCATTATATCAGTGGATGCCAAAGACTCCTGGCGTATGTCTGCAAAGGTAACACCTTTCTCGGAAATATTCTCTATCGCAGTGGCCATGACATCGAGCATAATGTTCACGAGAGCTTTCGTGATATGAACCAAGTATAAGTCTTTGGAGCAAAGCATTCTTTGGGAGTTCATGGATTATTAACTAATAGAAGAGTGTTCCTTTGAATATCAATACTCCAGTTCCACTAACTTTGACTTGAGTAATACTCTCTTGATTACCTCGGACCTCAACAAAGATTTTTCCAGGACGACCAACATGATATCCTTGCTCAATGACAATACTTGTAACTGGGAGCGAAGGTTCCATGAATCCGTATCGAATAAGATAGCTACCCAGACTACCAGCCGCTGAGCCAGAAACTGGATCCTCGTATACACCGAGTGCAGGAGCAAAATGCCTAACTTGAGCATCAGAAGTTGGATTCCTAGTTTCTCGTGTGAAGACGCTCATTGAAGCATAATCGGAATTCTTCTGAAGTTCCATAAGTCTGTCCCAATCAGGCTTTATTCTATCTAAAGCACGCATCGTTGATAGAGGTAATATAAGATGAGGAGTCCCTGTACTCACTGTTTGAATAGGATTAGGTGAATGAAAATCTGCAAGCGAGAGACCTAGTGCTTCAAGGTAGTCCTTAGGGTCATAGGTTTCAAGAAACTCTGGTTTTTTGTGGGTTATTTGAATTTCATGCATTGATGTGGACTCATTCTTAACAATCTCTATATCAAGTAAACCAACATTAGTTTCAAGAGTGACCATTGTTACATCTTTAACGACCTCAACTAAACCCTCTCCAAGGAGGGCATGAAAGGCTGCAATTGTAGGATGTCCTGAAAAACCAATCTCACTCTTTGGCGTGAAATATCTAAATCGGAAATTTGCCTTTTTTGATTGCATGACAAAGACACTTTCTCGGGTATTCATTTCGCTGGCAATCTTGTGAAGCATTTCGTCTTCCAATCGATCAGCCCCTATGACTACTGAGGCAGGATTGCCTCCATACCGCGTATCTGTGAAAGCGTCAACATGAAAGATAGATAATTCACCATGCATCATAAGAAATCATCATCCTGCTACAATCCTATGAATATTAATTAAACGTTGCATATGGTTTTTGGATTGAGGTCTCTGAGGAGTCACTCCTAAAATCATATAGCATGAAATGGTAGTAAGAAAATCATGCCTATTAACATCATTCCATTCTTTTCACAGATGTCACCAAAAGGTCTTAGAGATGAAATCGTGAAAGTCATGGATCAAAAGGGTGTAAGAATTCTCAATAGAGAAGATAAGATACCCAAAGATGAGCTCGCTTTCATTTTCGTTGGCACGGGAGGGACCGAGAAGGATGTCGCACGGTTCTTGGACACTAACAAACTGAATCCGCCTATACTTTTGCTTAGCTATGATGAGCGAAACTCACTTCCAGCAGCAATGGAAATCCGTGCATATTTACAGCAAGAAGGAAAAGTTGCCAGAATTATGCACAAGCCATTGAATCAAATAAAGGAATTTCTTGAGAAATGGGTGCAATACTACGCAATAAGAGAATCTTTGAAATCAAAAAAGATTGGAATAGTTGGAAAGCCATCTTCTTGGCTAATTGCCTCTAATGTTGATTCTATTCAAGTTGCTAAGAGATGGGGAGTTGAAATTAAGAATATACCAATTAGTGAGTTAACTGAAAAACTTCCTGCTTCTTTGGATAATAATTTCTCAGAACAAATGAAGAAATTTCAATCACAAGCAAAATGCCAAAGTGTGACTGATGAGTCTATAGAAAAAGCAGGATTGGTTGCTCAGAGATTGAACGAAATCACTGAAAAGAATGACTTGGCAGCTGTAACAGTACAATGTTTCTCGCTTCTTCAGGATACAGAAATCTCTGGTTGTTTTGCACTCTCTTATCTAAATGATATCGAGAATTTTGTTGCGGGCTGTGAAGGAGATATTCCATCTGTGTTCACGATGCTTCTCGTAAGATTATTGACTGGCTCTTCATCATTTCTGGCAAATGTTGCTAGTGTAAATCAAGACTTCAATACCGCAGTCTTTGCTCACTGCACGATACCAGTACGTATTGTAGACGAGTATGAGATTACAAGTCATTTTGAAACAGGATTGAGCGTTGGTATCCGTGGAACACTTCCATTAACTGATGTTACTATCCTTAAAATCTTTGGAAAAGATCTCAGTAAATTCTGGATATCATCAGGTACTATCATTGATAATCTTGTTAATGATAAAGGATGCAGGACTCAAATCAGAGTTGCCTTGGAAGAGTCAGTTGATTATTTTCTAGAAGATTCGCTTGCAAATCATCATATCATTATTCCAGGCGATCATGTGCAGAGATTTATTGAATTCTTTGAGTTCATGGAACAAGTCTCTGGAGAACTGCAAAAATAGTAGAAACAGAGCAGCCATACTACTTGGCTTCCAATTAATCGTTAAGCTGCTTACATTGACCATATTTAGTGCTAAATAGTTGATGAACCTAGGAATTCTACTATTTGAGAAGATGATGATTTAAAGGGATGAGGTGGCGAGTATGCGGGAAATCGTGGTAGGAGGGGGGAGTTTCGTAATTGAGGGCATGTAACGAAAAACTAGCCCACACACTCGCCTTTGCATTTACATATGTTGAGCAGTATTTTGCCCACACGATCTCCAATGTTGCTATGTTATGCGAACTTATTAAAGTTTGCTTCGGTCTAGATATGTAAATTTTGCTTTAAAAGAATTTAAGAAATAATAAATTTTATGCTAAAACATCCTGCAAAATCTGGAATAATTCGTTATCTTCAATCTACCGAGAGAATTGAAAGACCTATATCGGAGTGGTTATCAAACACTTAATTTCGCTGTTAATTATAAACCATCTTCGATTAAATACTACTTTATCAAAAAAAGAGAGAGGAGTGTGCTCAAAATAGAGCACACTTGTCCAAGATAGTCTTTAATCGCTTTGATAGGGTTTTAAAATACTATCTTCTTCGACTTGTGTTGGCTTGTGACCTTTTCTCCACTCTTCGATTGGCTTGGCAAACTTCTCCTCAATTCTTGATCTATGAATTGTATTCATCGTACAGAAGGGAATGATTCTGCCATCAGGAACAGCATAATTAATATCACAATGTTGTACGCGTTCCAGATCAAAGTTGTATGGATCTTGGAAGTGCATCATTCCTATCATGATGATACGGCGCATGAATTGAGCAAGTGAGTCATAATCGCCGCGATTCAGGAATGCACTAAGAAGATCTTTGATTATTCCTTTCTTCTTAATATGACGAACACCTGCAGCAAGTTTTGCCTTAGCACGAGTACTCGCACCAGTTTTCTGCTCTGCAAAAAGATTGGAGATGTCTTCAAGAAGAGCTAGGAATTTGTCAACATCGAGAACATCAGTAATTGGAGCGTAATCGCCTTTTTCATCAAAGAAGATGAAGGTAGCCATTCCACAAGCAAAGTGGGAACTGAGTTCAAGCTCTGGACCGCCCTTGATAAGACCTAAAGCGCGTCCAACAGGCATCATGGAAGGTACAGGATACCATTCAGTAGCGGGTATTTTTCCATTGGTCTGTTCTTCAATCAAGTGGATACAGTCTGGAATAGTGATACGCATCTCATTACGGGCTGCGTAGTCGATACGACCAGTTATACTAACAGGTTGAAAATTAACACAACGAATGACATCACGATTTTCAGCTGCAAAATTAATGATGGCGCCTAGTTGGTCATCATTTACTCCACGTACGACAGTTGGCACAAGTACAAGAGATTCCATGCCAATCTCACGAGCATTCTGAATTGCCTGCTTTTTCAGAGGCAATAAGTTGGTGCCACGAGCTGCAAGATATGGCTTGGGGGTAACTCCATCGAATTGCATATAGACCGTGGAGAGCCCTGCATCGCGAAGCTCTTGGAAGTATTCTTTGCTTTTGCCAATACGAATTGCATTACTGGCAATCTGAACATGTTTGAAGCCAAGTTGTTTTGCCCACTTGATATATTGTGGAAGATTCTTGCTTACAGTTGGTTCTCCGCCAGCAAATTGAAGTGCAGGAGCAGGAACGGGCAAGTTACTTCTGAGGTTCTTCATCATATCAAAGACCTCTTCAGGAGAGGGTTCGTATATGGTTCCACCTTCAGCAGCAACTGCAAAGCAAATTGGGCAACGTAGGTTACATCTATTTGTCACATCTAGAAGTGCAAGTGCAGTATGAGACTTATGCTCTGGGCACTGTCCACAGTCTTCAGGACATCCCTTTACAGTCTCAGTTCGAGGATTATCAAGCCCAACAGTTTTATACCACCAGCCCTGGGCTTTCTTGAACATCTCAGCATCACCCCAGTAAACATCAATGAACTCCCCGTGCTTCTCGCAGGTCTTCTTATACATGACCTTCCCATTCTCCTCGTATAGTGTTGCATCAATAACATGAACTTCATCATCTGTTAAGAAACACTCAGGACAGATTGATTGAGTAACATAGGGAAGTTCCCTTACAGGGTGTCTCTCGACTTTATACCTAGAGATATCTCCACCATCCTCATGAGTGATAAGTTTCTCAGGTATTGGTTTAATTTCATCAGTAGCCATTTTCATAGCTCCATAATTGTATAATTTTACCACTAAACAGAGTGGTATTCATCACTATCTGCAGCCGAGGACGAATATAAAATTATTCAGAAGTTTCAGAGTATGTAGAGTGAGCTTCTCAATCATCAGAATCAAAGGATAGAATGAAACCTTGTTCGAATCCTCCTCTAAAGTGTCTTTTAGTTTCTCGCTGTAATTCCAGCATAGCACGATCTGTCCTTCGAAGTTCAATGAGTCTATCAAGAACCTCAATTATATCAACGACTTCTTCCAAATCACCGGATTCTAAAAATTCAGTAGCTTCTTCAACGAGTTTGACTCTCAAGAAAGTATCAAGTTCATCTCCTGATGCAATACGAATTATAGGCGAGCTTCCCCGCTCACGAATTATATCGGGGATTTTATCTCGAACTAATTTTTCCCCCACATTAACCACCTGCTAATTGTCATTATCTTAAAGCCAATGCTACTTCAACCTGATATTTTGCTACAGAAAGAAATTCCTCAAGTGCAGTATTAACAACTCCTGGAATTGTTGTTGTCCATGGGTCTTCAGAATTTCTAGAAACAGAGTCAGTCATCGCCTCAAATGGTAAGAATTTGGCATTAAGAGATTCATCAAAGGAAATTGTACCTAACCATTGTCCATCTTGTATCAATTCATAGGTCGGGAGGAATTTCCTCATTGAATCTGGTACTATAGCATTCCAATAGATCGATATTCCATTAAACTGAGCAGAATTGCCCAATCCAATTGTATAGGTATCAAGGCTCGCTGTTGCTTTTTCAAGATTATAGAGAATTCCTATTCTGCAATTAAGACACTGATTAAACTCCAAGCCATCTCCATCAGGTTTTACGTATGCAATCCCATTCTTCTCAATATTATCATCATTGCAATGGACACAAAGATCCATTCCCCAACGGACTTCGACATAATCGCTGAAAGGCCCGTTCATAAAACGTGTTGTTGCATCATCAAATGCACTCCTAACAGCTTCTTTGCCTTCTAAATCCATCTTAATTCGGATTGCTTTCCACACCTCAAGTAGGTCTTGCCAGAGTACTTGAATTACCATATCGGCCAATCTATCCAGAGACCGTTCTTCAAGAGAGCTCATAATGATATCACAGCCTAGTTGCTGATTATGGTCATTGTTTAGGTGACAATTAAACATTGGTCAGACCTATTCCGTGGTCAATTAGGTCTAGCCTAAGCTTTTTAACGGAGTCTGGATGAGATACCAAAGAGCCCTATTAGGTGAGAAAAGGATGGATTGTCAAATCGACTAGGCAAAACGGTAAATTCCTAGTCAGAACCATTCATGGCTTTCAATATCTAGTAAGGCCAAAAGACCATTTTCGAATTATCAATATAATATGCCTGATAAGAGGATACTAAGATGAGCCTACTGCCAAAACGATATGATCCGCTGGATATAGAACAAGATGTCCTTGATTTTTGGAAGAAAGAGAATATCTACGAAAAAACAGTGGATTTCAGGAAAACAGGTCCGAGATGGAATTTCTTGGAAGGTCCTCCCACTACAAATGGTTTCATGCATGTAGGACATGCGCGAGGAAGGGCAATGAAAGATACACAGCTCCGTTACATGACCATGCTAGGCTATAATGTCTGGCGGAGAGGAGGCTGGGACATGCAGGGATTACCTGTTGAACTGGAAGTGGAGAGAAATGAAGGCATTGCAGAAAAAGGGCTCATTGAATCAGATCTTGGAATGGATGTCTTCGTTCAGAAGTGCAAGAATTTGGTCGACTATTATCTTGACCGATGGGTGAATGATTCGGTACGATTAGGTCTATGGCTAGATTTTGATACAGCTTATCAGACACGACGAGACGACTACATAGAACATGTCTGGAATTTTCTCAAACTTGCCAACGAAAGAGGTTTGTTATCCAGAGGATATCGTGTCAATCCAATTTGCCCACGTTGTGTTACAGCGCTATCTGGACATGAGGTCTCCCAAGGATATATGACAAAGATAGATCCGTCAATATATGTAAAATTCAAACTTGCTGGAAAAGCAAACGAGTATCTAGTCATATGGACAACAACACCATTCACACTCATATCTAACGAAATGGTTTCAGTTCATCCAAAATACAAGTACGTGAAGGTTGATGTGGGGAGAGAGTTCTGGTGGGTTGTTGAGGACCTTGTTGAAGAAGTCATGCAAAAGGCAAAAGTGAATTCCTATAAAATAGTTGATTCACTAATGGGGAAGAAGATGCTTGGATGGAAATATGAACATCCATTCAAAGAGGAAGTTCCATTTCACCAGGAAAATGATGAGAAGTACATGCATGCTGTTGTAACAGGTACACATGTCACAGTAGATGATGGTACAGGGCTTGTACACACTGCTCCAGGATTCGGTCCTGATGACTTCAATGTCGGAAAGGAATTTGACGTACCAGTATTTGCTCCAGTGACAAAGACAGGAAAATTCACCTCTGAAGTTCCAATGTTTGAGGGCAAGTTTGTCTTTGATACAAATGTAGAAGTTCCAAGATTACTGGAAAAGAAGGGACTACTAGTACATGAAGAGACAATAGAACATGAATATCCACACTGTTGGAGATGTGATACACCACTCCTCTATCTTGCTGATAAGACCCAGTGGTTCTTGAAGATGACTGGAGTCCGTGAGAAGCTTGTAGAAGAGAATGCAAAAGTCAACTGGACACCGGATTGGGCAGGATCTGGGCGTTTTGGTGATTGGGTTGCAAATGCCGATGATTGGTGTATATCACGATCAAGAGTATGGGGGTCTCCACTTCCAGTTTGGGTCTGTGACGATTGTAGAGAAGAAGTCGTCATGGGTTCACGAAAGGAGTTACAAGAGAGGGCTGTAAAATTCCCAAAGGAGTTTGAACTTCATAGACCATGGGTTGATGAAGTTGTATTAAAATGCGAGAAATGCAATGGTGACATGCATCGAGAGCAGTTCGTGACAGACTGCTGGCTTGATTCAGGAATGGCACATACTGCAAGTCTAGATTACTTGAAAGATCCCTCGTTGTTCAAACAGCTCTTTCCGTTTGATTTCATCACTGAGGCAGTAGATCAATCAAGAGGGTGGTTTTACAGCCTCCTGTACACTTCTGTAGTAATGCATGGTGAAGCGCCTTTCAAGAATTGTGTCAGTCAAGAGCATGTCTTAGATGAAGATGGAGGAAAGATGAGTAAATCGAGAGGAAATGTTGTTTGGGCAAAGGATGCTTTGGAGAAGATCGGAGCTGATCCCTTCAGAGTGTTTGTGTTGACTCGATCTGCCTCTTGGTCACGGATGAACTATGATTCGAAAGAGATAGATCTCACCAGAAAGAAACTGGATGTGCTCTGGAATGTAATACTATTTGCTGAAACCTACATGGACCTCGATAACTTCAAATTCGATGAAAAAAGAATGATGAAGTTTCTTGAGAAGGCAAATCTAGAGGACAGATGGATACTATCTCGACTACAGAGTGTTGTAAAGGAATATCATTTTCAAATGGACAAGTACCTATGGCACCATGCTGGAAGAGTATTGCTGGAATTTATCTCTGAAGATTTCAGCAGAGTGTATCTACCATTAGTTAAGAAACGGGTGTGGCTTGATAGTGAGGATCCTAACAAGGTCATGGCGTATGATGTAATGTACTTCACACTTCAGACATTTCTGAGATGCTTTAATCCATTTACACCCTTCTTATCAGAAAAAATCCATAGAGATTTCCTCATGAGATTCTCTGAGGATTTGCCTGAATCAATCAACATGACAGACATGCCCCTAGTCGTTGAGAAATTAATGGATTCAGAGATGGAGGCAACTTTTGATGTACTTCAGGAACTTCGTAGTGCCGCTAGTCATGCAAGAAATAAGAAAGGAGTAAAACTCAGACATCCTGTTGCCAAAGTATTTTTGATAGCAAAAGACAAGGAAACACACACACGAGCTCAAAGCTTGGAGCATCTTCTCCTAGATGATCTAAACACACGAGAATTTGAGTCCGTAATGACCGATGTCATGGCAGAGTTCACAGAGTTATCAATTAAGCCAAATTACAAGGCATTGGGTCCAAGATATAAGGAAATGATGAAAGACTTAGTTTCGCAACTTCAGAAAGTTGATGCTGTAAAGCTGCGTGACAATCTTGAGAGAGGAAAAGCCACTATTGATGTTAGGGGAAAGAAGGTGACACTTCAACCCGGAGATGTTGAATTCGAGGAGAGTCTTCCAGATCACCTTAGTTCTGCTGATGGCAAGATAGGCAAAGTTTACGTCGATGTGTCAAGAACTAAAGAGCTCGAGGCCGAAGGTCTTGTTCGTGATATTACCAGACGAGTACAGGTTATGAGAAAAGAACTCGACTTGAAAGTAGAACAGAGTGTAGACTTGGTCATCCAATTCTCTGATAATGACTCTATGGAACTTGCAAGGTTGTTTGAAACTCATCTAAAGAATGAAACTCGCGCTGAAACCTTGGAACTTGTTGGACAAAAGAATCAGATAAAATGGAAAGACTACAAATATGTCAAGGACTGGGAGATAGACGATCTTGGTCTAAAGGTTGGGATGAGCCCTAAATGATTCTCATATGGGGCTCTTATCTCTAGATAAAACTTCAAGTAATCTATGAAAGACTTCAGCATTCTTCCTCACGGAAGATAGCGATACCCATTCATTTGCGCCATGTAGATTATCACCTTCTGGTCCAAAATCAAAAAGATCGGAACCTTGTCCGGAGAAATATCGAGAGTCTGACCCGCCAAAGCCTTCAGTTAGCTGGATAGGCACACTCTCTTTTTCGAGAGCCCACTTCATAGCTCGAATAAGTTGTGAGTTAGGATCAGATTCAACAAATCCGGCACCACTAGACACTCGAAGCGAAAAGAGTTCTATCTTGCCTTCAATTGCTTCCTCAATTGCTTTCTTGACTGCTTCATCATCATTAGTCATTGCTCTAATATCGCAATATAACGTCCAGAGATCATCCTCTTTAGATAACAAATTAGGACTGATTATCTTTCCTTTGTCAGAAGGTCTAGTTGGAAAAGCTGCCTGTGAAATTGCCAGAAGTTGCTTCATTATACTTGTCAGAGTAACATCATAAGAGATCTCTGATCCTTTGAGGTCAGGATGAATAATGTCAAGTTCGACCCAATCAGGCACTACATTTGATTTAACAAAAGCTCCTCGTACTTGCGAGACTACAACACCAGGATTGAGATCTAGGTATTTTGAAGCTGTTAGCATAGCATGCCTATCAACACCTAGTCGTAGATATGCACTATGACGAGTTTCAGTTCCGAAAGTATCAGTGGCAAATCTTATGGTCTCAGGAGTTCCTTTGAGTAAAGCTGGCTTTACTTTTGCTTTAATGAAAGTTGGTAGAATATTTCTACGTCTGTGGATAATCTGTTGATGTATTCCATCAGCAACTACAATATGGTCTGGGAACAATCCATTCTTCATCAACCACTCGTTGAGCATTTTCGCGCCATGACTTCCTCCAATTTCCTCATCACCAGTCGCAGCAATCATTGTCATACATGGGAAATCTTTTTCATTTAACATCGAGGCTAATGTGAGAAGCGATACGACATTGCCTTTATCATCACAAGTACCTCGTCCATAGGCTCTATCACCATCAACCTTCAAAGTCAGTGGATTAGTCTTCCAACCATCTCCAAAGGGAACTACATCAAAATGAGCTAAAAATAGAATCTTGAATTTGCCTTGTCCTCTTCGTCCAAACGCAGTGAAATAGCCATCAGATTCAAGTAATTCAGTCTGAAATCCATAGTTCTCCAATATACTATTGATATATACTGGACAATCAGTTCCAGATTTCTGTTTGGCTCCATCATTACGTGTATCAAAAGATACCAATTTTGCGAGAAGATTGACTTGATCATCTATCATATTGTGTCAAGCCAATAAGGTACTGCCTCGTCAAAAGTCTATCCTTCCAAACTTAGAAACAAAAAAGAGTGAATTCAGGGGCTCTTGGAATATGCCCCTGAACTGATTGCAAAATTCTATGTACGCTTGTATACCCATCTATTCCATGAATTAAGGTTAGGCATTTCCTCAGGCATGCCTTTCCGTTTGCGAATCTCTAAGATGATTTCTTCTTGAAGACTGCCAGGTAATGGCTCAAATCCACGGAATTGATATCCAAAGAAACTACGACCAGCAGTTGCACTTCTAAACTCATCTGCAATACCGATGGTTTCAGCGGTTGGCAAAGTTCCCTTAACAGTGACTGTATCTTCTTCACCTTCAATGGTGATGATTTGTCCTCTGTGTCCTGTGAGAACTTTGATCACTTGACCTTGGGTATCAGTTGGTGTCTTGATGTCTGCATTGAGAACAGGTTCATAGAGTCCAGGTTTGCCGGTCAGAAATCCCATGTTTAGACCGGCACTGACCATAGTTGCCACTTCATTGTATCCAGTATGTGCTGGATCAGTGTGCACCGTAGCATCAGTCAAGACTACCTTTACACCCATGACTGGCTCCTTAGCAATTGGACCAGTATCTACAAACTCACGGAAAGTTGTCTGGAGATATGAAAAGATACGCTCGAATCGCTGCACACCACTCATTGCATCAACAAGCATGCAGGACTCATAGATATCAAGGATTTTTCGTGCTTCTTTCGCATCCCAGCTAGCTTCATCTCGGAGAATCTGAGCTCGCTCTCTATCGTTCATCTCAGCAGTGATTCTCTTTTTGCGGATTAGTTCTACAGTCTTTTCATCAAGTGGTTCCAGGTACATTCTGATTCTGTTATGACCGTTGGGAGACTTTGTATGGAACTCGTCACCACGTTGTGTCATCTTTTCACGATATACGATAATTGGCTCAGAGACCTTGATTGGCACTTGTTCATTAATTCGTTTTGTGAGAATCTCAATCTGTAGTGGATCAATACCATCAAGTCGATATTCCATTGACTCCTTATCGTGTACAAAACGAGCAGTAGGATCAGCCATAATCCATTTTGATACAACCTCACCAAGCTTCGCAATATCCTGTGGATCTACGGGTCGGATACTTCTACTGACAACAGGCTCACTTACATATTCAATAGCCTCAAAGCCTTTCATATCTGAATTTGCACTGACAAATGATTCTCCACTTGGACACATGAAACCGAATACAGAGAATAGATTACCAGCAGGAACCTCATCCATGTCAAGAATGTCAGTGATTTCCTGAACTCCTAACCTCTTGACCTTTGCATTTTGCCTCATGTTTACCAATTGAATCTCTTGTCCAGACTTGATAGTTCCAGAGAAGACTCGACCAATAAGGGTGGGTCTCTTACTCTTTGGATCTACGAAAATCTTTGTAATCATCCCGCATAGTGGACCATTTGGATCACAGGAAATCAATGCCTTTCCTTCGGGACTCTCAAGATCGCCTTTCCAAATTCTAGGTATTTTGTATTTTTGGGCCTCTTTTGGATTTGGTAAGTGATACACAATCATCTCAAGTAGCGAATCATCAAGTGGGAGGTTTTCACGCAGCCACCGCTCATCGCCTTCATTATATTTCTCAAAGACAACGTTTGGTTTAATATTCTTCTTTTCCAGAGTCTTCATTGTGAAGGCCCAACCAGTCTTTGCACTTCCAATAGCGACACTACCTTCTTGGAAACTCACTCGCCAATCCAAGGCATATTCTTTTGGAGCAACCTTCTTGATCAGCTCGTTGACTTTTGAGATGATAATATCGATTCTTTCGTAAACCTTTGCAGGTGGAAGCTTCAACTCATTAATGAGTCGATCGACTTTATTGATGAAGAGAACTGGTTTGCAGGCCTCTGCACCCACTGCAAGACGAATGTTTGTTTCCGTTTGTGTCATTACACCTTCTAAAGCATCTACAAGGATTACAGCACCATCGCTAGCACGCAGAGCACGAGAGACCTCACCAGTGAAAGAGAGGTGTCCAGGAGTATCTGATAGCTGTACGAGATATTCTTGTTCATCTACTTCAAAGTTCAGGAGAACAACTGAGGTGAAGATAGTGATACCTCTTGCTTGTTCTTCCTCATCACTGTCGGTCATAAGTGCTTGTCCAGCGGCAGCATCAGACATGAGACCAGCGCGACGCATAAGATAGTCGGTGGTTGTTGTTTTGCCGTGATCAATGTGAGCTGAAATCGAGATGATTCGTTTATGTTCATAATCATTCGATAGGATAAGCCTCTTGATTGCATCTGGCTCTTTAATCTTAACCATGCCAATACACCATTATTGATTCTAATTCTCCGCGATTGTTCCTAATAATAGCCTATCCCCAACTTGTGAAGATATCGCGAGAGAACTCGTCGGGGTACCGATGACGTCTCATCGGTCGCTTGGCGGAATGCCTTTTTGGAATCTTAAAAGGATTTTGTCATGGGATACAATTAACGCTGAGCCACTACAACCATCCTTTCTGAATCTGCAGAGTATTGCATCCGAGGTAGCTTGTTCTGCCCATAGAGTTCAATTTTCTTAAACCCAACATTTTCTAGCATGTCTCGAATCTCAAGAGCAGTATACATTCGAATATCATTGTTGGAAAGAGCGTCTTGATTCATCATGACAATCCGCGAATTCTCTGTATCAATGAACTTAGCAGGTCTACCTCTCAGAACGCCTGCAGGAGCGTCGAGAACATGAGGTTCGCTGAGTAGGTATCCTCCTTCAAGTTCAGTCCAAGTCTTTTGAAATCTGGGAAGATTATAGGGATTCATAAGATCTAGGAGTAGACGACCTTTATCCTTGAGTGCTGTGTAAACCTCCTTCAAGACGTGGATATTCTCCACATGATTAAAGAAGCCAAAGCTATGACTCAACAAGACCGCAGCATTGAATTGACTTGAGAAGGATATGGCTCTCATATCGCCAGTAAAGAAGTTTACAGATACTCTATTGTCTTGAGCACACTCCTTTGCTACATCAATGAGTCTATCAGAGATGTCAAAACCAGTTACCTTTAGCCCCTTCTTTGCAAAATCTATTGATTGATCACCTGCACCGCATGCAATATCGAGTATCTCATGACCTTCTCTAAGACCAAGAACCTTGATGCAAAAATCAACAACCAGCTCATCATAGAACTGGATTCCTTGGAGAGACCTTCGATGCTTTACTCTAAAGATCTCAGCCCAGAATTCATTCCAACCAAGCTCTACAGTCTCCATTAAAGTCACATCCTCAATTCAAGACACGCGTGTTGGATAAGAAGATTGTCATAAGAGTCTGAAATGTGTTTTTACTTGTTCAATCTAAATGATACAGATCTATAGTTAAATTACTTGCTTTTAGAAGAAGGTGTGGGAGACGATCCGCCCCTGTAATTCTCCGCCGGGAGGACGCAGACTCAGTAACAGGAAACTCAGAATGAGCCTAATAGCGAATCTGTCTTCCACATATATGATGAACATTTTTACCTATAAATGTAACTAAAGGCTATCGGTTGAATAATTATCGCGCGGTCGTTCTATTTATTGGACTTACCTTTACATCCACTGGAAAATCGCTATTTTTGTGCGTATGCACAAACATTTTTCACTTGGACGTATGAGGAAATATTCATCAATGATAGAAGTACTTAGCAGCAATGAGTAATATTGGACAAAATGAGTCACATGAATCTGCATAGTTTATAGAAATGAGAGATGGTAGCCCCGCCAGGATTTGAACCTAGGTCAAGCGGGCCAGAACCGCTTATGCTGGACCACTACACCACGGGGCTAGAGTAGTATAGAGATTGAGAGGAGAACTATGTCTGCTGTTTTTCATCTTTTCGGTTGATATCAGAATGTTGTATAGTAATCATTCGCCTTGTTTATTAGAGAGAAATAACTTGGTTGATTGAAGAAGAATGCCATTCTGGTCAGAGCTTACACATTCAAATTTTCATGAGATTGCCTCGAAGACAGAAATAGTCTTGATAGTCACAGGCGCTTTAGAGGCACATGGAAAACATTTACCTTTGGCCACTGATTCAATTCTACCAACATATCTTGCGGAAAAAGTGGCTGAGAAGACGGATGTCTTAGTACTACCAACAATTCCTTTTGGTGATAGTTGGGTCTTTGATAATTTCGAAGGAACCATCTCGATAAAACCAGAGGTTCTGATAGGTCTCTATGCTTCCATTATGGAGAACGTCTTCAGACACGGTTTTCGGTACATCATTGTCTTAAATGGACATGGAGGCAATATTCCTGAAATTAACCTTGCAGCTAAAAGAGCCACTGAACAAGGACATCGAGTAGTGATTATTGTCAACTGGTGGAATGAACTAGCAGAATCTGCAAGAAAATTAGTAGAAGAAACACCTGCAGGACATGCAGCAGAGGATGAAACCTCTGAAGTCATGTATGTACGACCTGATCTTGTTGACATGAAGAGAGCAGAGTCGCATAGAGTTGTTTCCAAATTCAGAATTATTTCAGGTGTATATCGAGAGGAACTCCTGCCAGCTGCGATGTACGGAGATCCAAGAAAAGCTACTTCAGAAAAAGGTCGACTAATAATGGAACAGGCAGAAGAAGACCTGATTGTATTAATCAGACAACTAGAGCAAGGTAAGCTTCCAATTGAACGTGAGTGATTAGATACCTACTTTAAAAATCAGGGCGTCTCGTAGGACTCTCTGAAACATTCTCAAGAGATTTTTGCCTTCCGTTGCAACTGTAGTAAAAACAGGATAGCCTTCGAGATCTAGCATTTGAATCATGTAATCTACAGGTAAAGCATTTGGCAAATCACGTTTATTCAACGACACCACAATTGGTAATGTGGCCATTCTATCAGTGCCAAGCGCAATCCTCAGTTCTTGTATTGAAGCAAGATTCTCATTCATTTGCTCAGGTGTAGAATCAGCCATGAAGATAAGACCATCACAGTCTCTAAGTACCTTAATTCTACTTGCAGCATGTCGTCTCTGTCCAGCTACGGTAAAGACATCAAATACCATTTTATCAGCAGCTGTGACAGGCACAAAATCAAAGAAAGTAGTACGTCCAAGTTCATCATGGATTTCGACTATTTTTCCTTTTGCTAAAGAACGTATATTTGCAAACAACCATCGAAGTGCAGTAGTCTTTCCCGAGAGAGAGGGGCCATAAAAGACGATTTTGATATGAACTCTTCCTTCTTCGTCGCGTTTCAATACTCTGCCAGGGACGATTTCTGCAGCAGTTTGAGGTGAAATCTTAGCTCGTCTAGCAAGATCGGTAGTCGTTTTCACATCAATTTGAACATCCTCATGTGATGCCACAAGTCGTCCGAAAGAAACTGCCTCAGGACGTGTATCAGAGGCTATTGAACGAACAGGAGGTGTTACTTCTTCCTCTTTTTCCTCAGAATCAATTTTCGGAATACTTGATTCCTCTAGCTTGTCCTCTAAGGGGGGCTCTTCCTCTTTTGGCCTCTTTGACCGGCCAAGTAACCTCCGGAACACAGACAAACCGCTCTCCAAAACTTATGAATGCGATACAAGACTTAAATCTTCGGGGGACTTCATCCACAGTGAACTTTATCAGTAATGTGCTTTACTTGTCGATATATCATGACCGATTTTATAGATTCTCAGTTCATTAACGAGATGTGGCCAACACTTAAAGATATGACTTATTTAAATAATGCATCAACTGGAATTCCACCAATTACAACCATTGAAGCAATGAAGCAATACTTGGATAATAGAATTAGAGCAATAGGTGATTTTGAAGACACACTTGAGTTATTTAAGGGAGTCAGAACTGCCCTTGCCAAGCTATTGGGTGGCGATTATAGTCAATACGCGTTTGTTCCTAGTACGAGTTCTGGAGTAAATTCATTTGCCCATAGTATAGAATATCCATCTGGTTCAAATATAGTTCTCTGTGATCTTGAGTTTCCTGCGAATTATATTCCTTGGCAAAATGTGAGAGATTTCTATAGACCTGAATTGAGAGTCATAAAATCGATAGATGGTGGAATATCTCTTGATGATTTCGAGAATACAATTGATGAACAGACGCGAGTTGTGGCAATAAGTCATGTCCAGTTTGGGACGGGATATCGGGTAGATTTGGACAAATTAGTAAAAATAGCACATGAGAATGGAGCATTGATATCAGTTGATATTATTCAATCTGCAGGATGCTTTGACACAGACCTCTCTAAGCTCAACGTTGATTTCGCTACAGGTCAAGCAGCAAAATGGTTGCTTGGTCCAATTGGAGCTGGATTTGTCTATGTCAGTAATGAAATCATGAACCAACTTCGACCAAGATTTCTAGGTTGGTGGGGAGTTGAGCAGTTGACTGAGTTTGGTTATTTTGAGCGAAGACCATTAAGTGATGCAAGGAAATTCCAAGTAGGATCAGCTCCAGTTGTGGCTTATGTTGGATTCTTTGAATCATTGAAAACATTACTTAAGATACCAGGAAAAGATAGAGAGAGAGCAGCAATTGCAAATGCAGACTATCTACGAACAAGATTAAGCGAACTCGATATTCCTTTCTATGACTTTGGACATAAAAATAATTCAGCTACTATTTCCTGTGAGCCTAAAGACGTTGATACACTGAATCAAAATCTTGCTAAAAACAGGATCTATTGTTCAGTGCGAAACGGTCGTCTAAGAGTGTCGCCACACTTTTACAATACATTTGCAGAAATAGATAGACTAGTCGATCAACTTCGGTGATTTGAATGTTTGATCAGATTTCAGACTCCATCTATTTCCTCGTAAGCAACTCATTTGACTCGAATATCACATTCATTAAATCTGGCGACCATCATATTCTAGTAGACACGGGAACAGGACTATATACAAGCAATCTAGACAAAAATTTGGTTAGTGTTGGTTCCTCGATAGAATCAGTTACTGATGTCATACTGACTCACAGTCATATAGATCACATAGGAGGACTCATTCCAATACTAGAAACTACAAATCCTAGGATCTTTCTACATAGAGCTGAAGCTATACCCATAAATAATGGCGATATGAGTCAAACATTAAGTGACACCTTTGGTGTGGATCTTCCGCCAATGAAAATTGATGGGATTCTTGATGAAGGCACAATCCTTGATTTTGGTGATGTCAAAATGGAAATCTTTCATACACCAGGTCACTCTCTGGGAAGTATATGTTTGGATGTTAAGGAAACCGGTATCTTGTTCACAGGAGATACATTATTTCCTGGAGGTAGTTTCGGGAGAGTTGATTTTCCAACAGGAGATGCAGGAAAACTAGTTGAATCTCTCAAGAGAATTAGCGAGATGAATTTTGATATTGGTATTCCAGGTCATATGAATGTCATGAAATATAATGCTAAAAAGTCAGCATTGACTTCATATCAAATGGCCAAGGCTATGTTCATGATGTAGTGAGCGTTTCTACAAGTTCATCTACATCAATCATTGCAACCTTTGAAACAATTTCAGGATGAGCTAAGTACTTGGATTCAATTGCTTTAATTAAGGCGTAGACCACTTCGCTTGATGGAGTTGGGATACCAAGTTCTTTTCCAAGTCGAATAATCTCTCCTGTTATGGAATCAATCTCAGTCCTTTTGCCTGCGCGTATATCTTGTAACATAGAATTGATGTTGTTCTCAGTTGCTTTCGCAGTTCCAAGAGTATATCGCACAGGATCCTCAGTTGTCAATTCGATACCCAAAGCATCTACAATCTTAACAGCCTCTTCAACCAATTGAATTACAAGTTTCCTGAGCTTCGGATTCCTGTAAACCTCGCCATTTGTGAATCCTGTGAGAGCTCCAACAGGATTGATTCCAGCATTCACTAATGTCTTTGTCCACACGACACCTTCAATATTATTACTTGAACGGACATCGAAGCCACAGTCTCTCAACATCTGTGTGATTTGTTGAACAAAATCATGGTTCTCGGGATATCGAGATCCTATTTCAGTGAGCCCGCAACCTGTTGCAATAACCACACCAGGACTAGTACGTAATGCACCCATGCAGGTAGTTGCACGAAGTACACGGGTTGTATCAAGTGCTTCAGCAACCAGTTTTTCAGTACCAAGACCATTCTGGATGATCATAATGTAAGTACCATTGTTAATGAGATGTTTCGCAGATAGTGCAGCAGGAATAGAGTCATACGTTTTAGTAGTAAGAAGTATGAGATCAGCTTTGTCAATTTCTGATATGTCATCAACAGCCTTTAGATGAAAGGTTCGTTCACCCATGATCCCCTTGATAGTAAGACCATTCGAACGAATGGCAGCAACATGAGGATTTCTACCAACTAAGATGACCTCATTTGTACGAATTGTACTAAGAAAGGCACCATATAGACTTCCTATAGCTCCAGATCCAACTACGACTATCTTCATGAGGTCTTTGCTCCTGTTTTTCTTTTTGTTCGTAGAATACCCATGTTTGCTGACAATTCTTCGAGTCGTGAAATAATCAACCGAAGCGCTTCAGCTAGATTATTATCATTATTAAAAGTAGATTTTAGATGTTGGAGATACTCAGTGGGTTTATTCTTTAGCTCTTTTGCTGATTCTACCATGAGAGGTAGTGCTCTAACAATGTTGTCAACAAT
>JAEOUN010000002.1 GCA_016839245.1 Candidatus Thorarchaeota archaeon | reverse complement strand
CTCAGGCAGAAGATGTACGAAAAGGAAGGACATTGAGGGAGCAGCTCCAGTTCGACGAATACTTGGCTCAAAGAAAACGCGATTCCGATTACGATTTCCGAGAGCATCTCCGTGCAATAGGTGGTGCTATAGAGGAATAGCGGCTATTTTACAGCTTATAACCGACCTAAGCAGGTTTCAGTGCTATCTCCATGAATCCAAAGCATCAATGAGAGAGAATCCAAAAGATCGAATTCTTATCGCAGAGTTTCCTAAGTTGTAGAATTGATGGTCTTGAAACTCCAATAGTCGCTTTTTTCACATAGGTTTTTAGGACAGCTTTTTCTCTAAAGCAGGAATTGCTTTCGTGAGGTTGATAGCATGGGCGATTTTAGTATTCCAGGGGCACCCTTTGTATTATCACTACCTGACGGATGGAATATAGAGCAGTCTACACTATCAGAAACGCAAGCCAATTGCATTCTAGCAATATCTCCCCAAGAGGAGGTAGAAGTGGTCTATAACCTCTACCCGGCATCTAGTCTTGATGAAATTCTAGCCGATACCACCCTGATGTATCATTATTATTCACGGGTCCGTTTCGAGCTAAGCGGCATGGACTGCTTGGTGTTTAATGCTCTGATTCCGTCGGACATCATGGCTGTTGCACTCTGGCGAGTCAGTCCAATAGCTGGCTCCACCTACGGAACAGGTCCTATATGGGACCATACTGTTGTGTTTATCGAAAATAATGGGATAACATTGCAGATCTCTATCAAAAGGAGCATGAACTCGGAAGAATTCGAGTTTCCCGCCTTGTTAGTATTGAGTGGAGTGGCGCCCGGCCCTCCTCTTCTTGCACCCAATGAAGCCCCCTTTAAGGCAACATCTATTTCTCCTTTGGCTGAAGCGAGGCAAAAGATGCCTATACCCACCAAACCTATTGAACACAAGGGAACTAGACAAACAAAGCTCAGCGACAAGAAGCCCAATTTCAAGCCATTGCTCGACATGCTTGCTGAGGAGAAACCAATGATATGGTGCTTGAATATGCTGAAAGAGATTAGTGAAGCACTAGGCAGGAACAGAGATTACGGACAATACAGTCAGGATCTAATGAGGATCCATGCAATGCTGAAGGCACAGTGGGGGCTCACAGACGAGATTGAGTCTACTATTTCATCTGTAACGGTCAAGAGGGCAAAACCAGAAACGCCTCCGGCAAGCACTGTCAGAGCGCCTTCAACTCCCGAATACAAACACCCCACAATAACCTGCTCAAAATGCGGAACACCACTGCAAAAGGAAGACAAATTCTGTCGTGAATGCGGTACTCTCCGTACTGCCAAGCCAACCCGCTGGAGCCCTTGGTCATAGTCGTGTTTGCTCCTAACGAATACAAAATGAAAGGACTTTCTATCAAAGTAGGAATAGACTTCTAGTGACTGCTCTATCTTATACTGTTATTTATCTGTAAGGAATTTGATTAGTGGTTCTTCCAAAGAAAGTACGAGTGAGCTCTATGATAAAGACAAAAGTGACTGAAATGCTGGGATGCAAATATCCCATTATATCTGGGACTATGGCAAGAATCTCTAACCCCGAATTTGTAGCAGCAGCTAGTAATGCTGGTGCATGTGGAGTATTAGCCAGTGCAAATTACAAGTTTCCTGATGCACTGCGGGATGCCATTAAGAAGACGCAGTTCCTTACGAATCAGCCATTTGCTGTAAACATCAACCTGTTCCCCGCACTGATGTCTCAAGACAAGCTGGAGGACTATGTGGATGCTACACTATCTGAGGGCGTAAAAATCATTGAAACCAGTGGTCACAAGGCTCCAGAGGACCTAGTTCCCAAATTCAAGAACAGCGGTGCTATATGGATCCACAAGTGTGCTGGAGTGAGATACGCGAAAAAGGGAGCATCTCTTGGTGCTGATATTGTCACAGTTGTCGGGTACGAGAATGGTGGAGCTACTGGAATTTTAGATATAGGAACAATGGTAATGACTCCTTCAGTGGTAAACGCTCTAGATATCCCTGTGATTGCAGGGGGCGGAATAACGGATGGCAGAGGTGTTGCTGCAATCTTGGCACTGGGTGCTGAAGGAGTAATTATGGGCACGAGGATGATGGTCACAAAAGAATGTCCCATTCACGACAATCTCAAGCAAGCTTTCATTCAAGCCGCCGAAACTGATACTGTCTTAGCCCTACGTTCCATTGGGAACACGCACAGGATCTGGAATAATAAGGCGGCACAGCACGTACTGGAGTTGGAGTCTCAAGGAGCAGCCCTCTTCACCCTCGTTCAGGCAGCCTCTGGAGATAAAGCAGAAAAAATGTACAGAGAAGGAGATACTGACCTCGGAGTGGTTGCCTGTGGTCAAGGAGTAGGTTTGATTAAAGATATCCCCGCTATCAAGGATTTGCTTGATAGAATAATGAGCGAAGTCGAAGAGGCCATTTCACGACTTCATGGTAGATTCAAATAGAATGGATTCTTGAATGTGAACCGAAATAGACCTTCCACCTTCTTTGAATTGGTGGGCTAGATAAGGATTCCAAATCAGCAATTTTCCCATTATATTATATACTTAGTATGAAAGGTTTAGTCTATGATAGAATCTCGATTTGATATTATGAATTCAGCACTTGCGGGGATGAATCTTCCTGAAGTAACGCACATGGCATGTCATACTATCTTGGATGATGTTCGAACAAAAGACATCTTCTTTAATAGAAATACCAGAGGTGTCATTGCAGGTGCAATCTATATTGCAGCGATCCAGACAAGCAGCCGTGTCACACAGCGTCAGATTGCTGAGATGGTAGGAGTTTCCGGGTCTACTATTTACAAGTACTACGTGAAGATAGCAAAACTACTGGGTCTGTGCGAGTAGAATACTCAGTTCTCCCCTACCTTGCCTCGAAGAATCTGCGGCTCGTCTAAGAAACGACCAAAGAAAACAGAATCAACACTGGAAGCCAAATGAAGAAGATGGCAGGACTAATAGGATTCGAATCATTCTTTTTTCGGGACAAAGACATCCCAAAGGCTGAATCGTATGGAGCAGGAGTGATGGAGAGATTTCGTTGTGGTCTAAGATACAAAACAAAGGATAGTATACTGTTATGTCTGGATAAACCAGCTAGCTTAAATGGACGATATGCCAGAGCAAATTCAGGGGAGATTCATGGCAAAACTAATTTCACTGCTAGTGTTGAGCCTTTTCCTAACTATGTCTTTTGCTAGCATTGGTATCATAATGCTGTCCGTGTCTTTAAATGATTCTCAAAATGCTCTGAGTGAAGCATCTTCATTCACTCCTCATAGTCCGATTTCAATAACAGGAAATGCGGATTTCAGTGCGCAAGGATGGCCTGGTGATGGAACGCCACAGTCACCATATATTATTGAGGGGCTTGAAATAGTTACAGATGGTATATGCATAAGCATAGTGAATACTGATGTTCATTTCATCATTAGAAATTGCACAATGTCATCACCAACCAATGGCGTGGGAACCGGTATCCATCTTTCTCATGTAAGGAATGGCACTGCAGAGAATTGCACCATATCTGCTTTCTACACCGGGATTATGTTATTTCCAAATGAAGACTGTACTTTCACAAATAATACACTAATAGGATGCTCCAATTATGGAATCTTATTACTAGAAGGCAGCAATTGCACGTTAGGTTATAATAGAGTTGTCAATAGTGGACACTATGGATTCTATGTCCATACATCGGAATACTCCATTATCAAGTATAACTATGTCTTCAGCTGTGATAAGATGGGAATTGCATTTCTATACTCGCAAAACATCACTGTTGTTGATAACGTGGTCATCAACAGTGGTCAATTCGGAATAACCCTCTCATCAACTGCAAATTGCACTTTTGCCAATAACACGCTCAAAAATGGAGGGTTTGGAATAGGCGATGATTTGCAATATTGGCTTCATGATTTCTCTGAGAACACAGTTAACGGCAAATCATTCGGATATTTCTTCAAAACAAACAATACCGAATTAGATGGAAGTCAATTTGGTCAAGTATTCTTGATTGAATGTTTTAATGTGAGTATTAACTCAGGGGTGTTCTTCAATGCTTCAATTGGACTCAGCTTATTATCCTGCACTAATTGCACAGTCAGTGATACAAGCCTAATTGGAAACCTATATGGTATAAATCTGCTCGAGTCAGAGAATATCACACTGAGAAACAATGCTCTCAGCGGTTGCGGTGTACGCTTCGATGGAAGTGATACGAAATATTGGACTGTAAATGAAACGGGAAACACAGTCAATGGAAAGCAGTTCGGATACTTTCTCAACCAGACCGGTTCGGTCATCAATGGAGATGAGTATGGACAACTCGTGCTGGTAGAATCAGATCATCTTTCCATAACAAATGGAACATTCAATTCAGCCACAGTTGGTCTTGCAAGCTATTCTTGCTATAATTGTAGTATAAGAGATGCTCAATTCGTAGACAACTATTCAGGTGGAATTAAGATATCGAATTCACCCAACTGTACTTTGACCAATGTGACCAGTGAAGGCAGTCGCAGTAGAGGGATCTACGTTGTTGAGTCTGACAATATCACACTTGTTGGATGTATAATTCATGGAAATGGGTATGGCATTTGGGTTTCTAGCTCCAGCTACTATCTCTTTGACACCAACCGGATATATGATAACAGTGGCAATTCCATCTATCTTAGTGAAACCAACTACGGCGTGATTCGGAACAATTCCATACATGACAATATCGCTTCTCTGGAACTTTATATAGTCAATTGGCTGGAGATTGTTAACAACACGATTTTTGGAAGCTCTTCGGATGGAATATACATAGATTTCACATCAGGAGTAAGAATTCTCAATAATAGAATCTATGGCAACACAGGCTATGGACTGAACGTCGGAACCTATGCTCTCTTTTCTGAGATCTACAACAATATGATAGGGTTTAATAAAGCCGGAAACGCTCTGGACTATGGGTTCTTTAATGAGTGGGACGATGGGGCAGGTACAGGAAATGTGTGGTCTGACTACTCAGGCATCGGTACTTATTCTATTTCAGAGATGGGCGTAGACCATTATCCATTAGGTTTTGTTAGCAGACCTGCTGATGTTGAGTATGTAGTTGGTGCATCGGTTCCCGCAATTGCATGGGATGTAAGACTACCGAATCCTGATTCATACCAAATATTGTGGGATGGAGCTGTTATTGCCCAGAGTTCACTGAACTCATCACTAGAACATCTATCAACACCGATTGAAGGTCTGGCGGTTGGTAACTATAATCTAACCCTCATTGTGGTTGATGAATCAGGCTGCAGTCTGGTTGATACAGTCATCATCACGGTTGTAGAAGAATCAACAACAACTACTACCACTACGACGACGACAACCACTACCACTACGACCACCACTACAAGTACGACCACTACTACTACAACCGCGACTACTACTACGACCACCACCACAAGTACAACCAATCCACCAGAAATGCCAATGATCTTGATCATAGTGGTAGCCGGAGTCATAGGCGCTGGCGTAATTCTCTTACTAGCGGCAATGCGCAAGAAGTAATCCCATTTCAGTGTAGGATTCAGAAGGAGTCCAAATCAAAAAAAGATGGCGGACTAGATGGGATTCGAACCGCAAGTCCCAAATGCGCATACATGAGAAATCAATACATGGAAAATCGGAAGGTTAGGCTGAAAGATGGCAGGGAAGTAACTCTCAGACTCCTAACACCTGATGACAGGAATCAACTACTGAATCTCTTTTCTATAATGTCAGAAAGAGCCCTTGAGTGGGGCATGCCGCCGTACACTGAAGAAAGGATTGACCGTTGGATGAGTAGTATCGACAGACTCATCCCTTTGATAGCTGTCTACCACAATCAGATTGTGGGATATGCTGCGATATTCAAGCATCCACATCCAAGAGAGAGCGGCATTGGAGATATGGGCATATACTTGCACCAAGATTTTCACAATATCGGACTGGGAACAATGATGAGTGAAATACTTCTTGACATGGCTGAGGAACAGAGCCTACATAGAATTACGTTGCATGTCGTTGAAGACAACATGGCTGCAGTAAAATTGTACATGAAACTCGGTTTTATCCTTGAGGGAACCTTAGTGGATGCCTATTATGGAGCTGACGGCAAGTACCACAATATGCTAGTGATGGGAATTGTTTTTTCGAGGGATTAGCCTATCAAAAGAAAATGGCGGGCCAAGTGGGATTTGAACCCTCGAGTATTTATTTCCAAGAGTTTCCTCGAGTCAACAGGTATGGAATTGATGTAAATGGACAAATGGAAGTATTATGCCATTACGCACAAGCATCATGTGCTCTGTAATCCAATGAGTGAGGAGAAATTCGAAAGATTCTGTCAACTTCTCAACCTACCAAAAGATACTCGAATTCTTGATATCGCATGTGGAAAGGGAGAGGTTTTAATCAGACTAGCAGAGAAATACGGAATTTCAGGCGTGGGAATTGATCTATCTCCATTTTGTATCAGTGATTGTAAGAAGAAACATCTCGAGAGAGTTCCTGAATCCGATTTAACTTTCATTGAATTGGATGGTGCTAACTATCGACCTGAATCAGGAAGACTATTTGATGTTGCAATGTGTTTGGGAGCAAGCTGGGTCTTTGAAGATCATGCTGGAACATTGAAAGCACTCAAGCAGATGACAAAATCTGGAGGTCTTGTGATTGTTGGTGAGCCTTTTTGGTTGAAAGAGCCTGATACTGAATATCTTGAGGTGACTAAAATGACTCGTGATTCTTTTCGACCGCATGAAGATAATGTGTATCAAGGTGAAGAGATGGGACTCACATGCCTCTATACGCTTTTGTCTAACAAAGATGATTGGGATCACTATGAAACCCTTCAGTGGTGGGCTGTTGACAATTATATTCAGTCACATACGGATGATCCCGATAATCAGGAGCTTCTCGAGAAAACGAAGACTGCAAAAGATATCTACCTAAAATGGGGTAGAGATACTATCAGCTGGGGAATATACATTTTCAGAAATTCGTAAAATCAAGATGGCGGGCTAAGAGGGATTTGAGTGTGGGAAACCCCAAAAAAGTGGAATGTGCACTTAGTGCACACTCACTAAATCATCTAAGATACAATGCATTTGATAGTCACTGAGCATTCAACATATCCACTTAGGAAAATATTCCAGTAGTACTGTGGATTTGGAGGGCTGGGTTGAATCCATTGCCAGTATCCATAGCCTAGCTGACCAGTGACAGTTATTTGGTAAGTCCCTGGGGTTTTAGGCACCTTCCATTCAAGAAACATGCCCATATACGACCTCTCAACACCAATTGTTGGAACCAGACTAGGTCCGGATCCATACATATTCATCATTGCGCTCCAATAGTTGTATCTAGTTTCTGCGTAGAAGTCAAAGATGGATCCCCATTGGCCATCAGTTAGGCTCAACATGATTGAAGTAGCTGCAACTGGAACTGTGAATAACGCGACTGGCAATCCAGTAGCTGCGCCAAGTAGCGTGGTCAAAATGGAACAAACAGTCACTAAATTTGTCCATTGCGAACTCGGTTGGCCAGTCAGAACTTCGAAATTTTCATTGTTGTCTTGGATTGAATCAATAACTGATCCACTAGTAGTAGGGAATATGAACCCGGTGGATTGAATACCAATAGCCATAGAGTATATTGCATGCTGGCAACGGTAGTGGTTTTCGATTTCTTGGTTGAAACTGATACCTAGCACATCATCTAGAATGCCTTGAAGCCCTATCTTGAAATGAAATATATGGTAGTTGTATGTAGAATAATAATAGTACTTTTCAATATCCATAGCTATTGCATTGTTTCCAACTGCATTGGATACACCATAAATACTTTGAATGTTGGTGTTTCTGCTCACATAGAACGTGGCTGATGACGCCGCATCCGCATATACTGGCATCATAAAGATTGCCAGTAAAAGAACAACTAGTAAGCTCTTTTTTCTTCCCAACAAATTTTTCCCAACTCCTTACTACGATACGCACACTGTGCGCATCTTATTATGTTTCAGCTGAGGTTATTAAGTTATTCAAATCTATTTTTAAAAAAATAATCAGGAAAAGGATTGACGGGTCAAGAGGGATTTGAACCACAAGTTCCAAATCCGTTTCAGGAAAACTGGATCTATGGAAAGTCGAAAAATTAGGTTGAACGATGATAGGGAGATAATACTCAGACTCTTGGAACTTAGTGATAGAGATCGATTACTGCAATTGTTTTCTACAATGTCCGAAGAAGCATTTGAGTGGGGTATGCCACCCTATACGAAAGAAACCATCGACCGTTGGTTGAATAATATTGAGAGACTCATCCCTTTGGTAGCCATTTCTGATGAAAGGATTGTAGGCTATGCTGCAATATTCAAGCATTTGCATCCAAGAGAGATGGGTGTGGGCGACATGGGCATATATTTGCATCAAGACTTTCATAATGTAGGGCTCGGGACAGTCATGACTGAAGCTGCCCTTTCTATTGCAGAAGAACAGGGATTACATAGGATTGGTCTTCATGTTGTGGAAGACAATCTGGCGGCAGTGAAACTGTACAAGAAACTTGATTTCATTGTCGAAGGAACGATAAGGGATGCATATTATGGAGCAGACAAGAAGTACCACAATTTGCTCGTGATGGGAATACTTCTCCCAAGAAGATAGCAAGAAAAGAGAAGAAGATGGCGGGCCAGGAGGGATTTGTTCGATGCAAAGGCACGCTTTACACCATTGAACCCTCGACCAGTCCTCGACAGCGGGGAAATCCCTTTGCCTACAAGTTAAGAGCCTGTCGCTCTCGACCTCCCCAAGGCAAGCTTGGGGTGTATACCTGGCTTAGCCACTGGCCCGTGATTTTGCTTCTGCTCCGTTTTATGTTATAGAGCTTTCGGAATATTAGCATAATCATAGGTTTCGTAATGCTAACATTTGTCTGAAATCGGCCCAGTAGGGTCAAGCTGAAATTAACTTAATTATCTCAATTTGAGTATTTCAATAGTCGTCTTAGTACATTTGGAACGGATTTCTGAAGCCAACAAGAAATCATGACTGCGCGGAGGCGATTACATTTTCGAAGCAGGAACAGATTAAGGCGTTATTGAGGGACATTCGGGAGTGCAAGGCGGCTTGTCAAGAAGTCAAGGTCAAACGGACACCTGTGGTTTATAGCGCGAATGATCCTAAGATCATTATTGTGAGTGAGGTCCCTCCATTTACTCCGTGGGCAAATGGTCTTGGTGATGAATGGGCGAGTGGTGTTTTGGGAATTCCTGAAGGCACTCGTTATACTTCAGCGACTCTACTCAAGTGGCTATCCACAAAAGAAAGGCAAATGACTGGAAAAGATGCTGAGAAGCTCTTCTTCTGGATTCAACGGTCAAACTGCAATCTACAGGACAACCCAAAATACAGGGTTCCAGGTACAGTGATACATCGAGTATACACTCGTTGTTCTGAAACCTATATCGACAAAGCTATCGATATAGTAAAACCCCGTGTGATTCTTTCACTTGGAGGCCATGCTTCTTGGTGGTTCAATCCTGGTAAGACGCTCAAGGAGGTAGTGGGCAACAAGAAGTACACTACGTATAGAGGCTATGACTACTATGCTCTGGCGCATCCGTCCCCCGTCAGTCCTTGGCCAGCGCAGTATCTTGAAAAACACAACCAATCCTTGAAATTCGTTAGACCAATAATCGCAGAGCTTCTTAGAGAAATGTAAAAAAAAAGCAGCCCTCGACCAACAAGTTAAGAGCTTCAACACATCAGAGAGGTTCTGAATGTACTGTCGCTATACCTGGCTTAGCCACTGGCCCACAGAACGTCACCTGCCTGTCTTCAGTTTATAGAGATTGCGGTGGAACCTTGATAGACTCTGTAAATTTGAGTTTCACTTATTTTGCGGTCGTGCTTCCAGAAACTGAGATTGGTTTTTCTTCAGGTTAGAAATTAATCAAACCTCAGTTTTCCATACACAGATGGATCCTTTTATTCATGAATAAAGAATGTATCAACAAAGTGAACTGATCGATTCTTAGAAAGCTCCACTCGCGTTGGGCATATCGGGGAGGACTTGCTGAGTTATGTCCCAATACTCAATTATTTTATCCTCTTCAAATCGAAAGAGGTGAACTTGCCTTAATCCTCCTTGACCAAGGTCAGATTTGGAGTTCAGAAGTTCAGTGTGCACCGCAACAATGTCCCCATCAGCGAGAACATGCTTTACAGCAAATCCGACATCTGGATTTTGCGAGTCTAGGTCTTTACTCGCTGAAATCATTGCATCAGTCAGGGTTTCTATACTACCAGAGATATATGGATTATGTGTTTTGCAGTCGGGTGCAAAGAAACGCATTCCTTCCTTGAACTTTCCTAAGCTCACTAATTTGAAATATTCTAAGGCAATTTTCTTGTGATTACTCTCTTCTTGTGTTGCCATATCTGATTTGATTGCTTGTGTCATCAGTTTAACCGCCATAATTAACAATTGTTAAAATTACTTTGTGGGGGTGGTAAAAATCTTGCGATAGGTGACAACGTGTCCAAAAACTCCACCAGCTGGTCTTCAGTTTATAGAGATTGCAGTGTTAACGAAGTTTGTATCGTACAACCGACTATTGATATAATGCAGAGTAAGCTTCATTCTTGATGTCTGGATTTATTAAGACAGGGCCATTTACTCCGCATAAGTGGTCACAGTGAAGAGGGACTCTAATTTAGCGGGTGGTCTGCTTTCTCTCGGAATCATATTATTGATATTTGGAGGTTCGAGTATGGGCTCAGTCCCAACCTCTTATCTATTTGAGCAGTTTAAGTTATTCCTCTTTATTGGTGGCTGCGTACTCATAATAGCGGCGTTGGTGCTCATGCTAAGAAAACGTTGAGGATTTTAAGTCATTTAACATAAGTAAAGAATAATCTAGCAATATAATCAGCTAGAGCCCGATGAAAAACCGCTGACTCTTGATTTCGCCCCT
>JAEOUN010000112.1 GCA_016839245.1 Candidatus Thorarchaeota archaeon | reverse complement strand
TTGGAGTCTATGGTCGCGTCATTAGATCCAAACAATATTCCTCTCTACTCTGTCTTCAATATCTGTATATCTGGGACTATCAAGCTGTACCTGCCCATGAAGGCGATTATGAACCAATTTTCATCTATTTAAACAAGAAACAGCATTATGCTGTCTATGATTTAGTCCATTATTGCGCGCGAAAACTTGATTTTCAATTGCCTATCAAAGGTACACTTGGTCTTCGGATGATTCCTGGATGGCACTCATTTCTTCCTGCTTACATCTCAGATTCTTCACGAGACCGGGATTTGCAGGTCAAACCACTCTCAGATCAACATCTTAGATCATGGTGGTCGATTCCAGAAACAGAAGCTCGTTTGAAAATTGTGAATCATATAAAGGATCCATTTCAAATGGAAGCTCCTGGTCATTTTATGGATAATCCTGACGAGAATTCCAAAACAATGTGCTGCACGTTCTTGGAAATTGAAAAGGCTCTTGCAGAATTTGACGATCCAAAAGAGGCAGTTGTTGAAGGTATTAAACGTGCATTTGCGAGATGTGTTGGTCTCTTGGCTCTGCATAGATTAGGTGCTTTCATCCAACTCCTTGGTGAGATGAATGATATTGGAATCGTTAATGCTCCTATTACAACAGAGGGTATCAATATTGCCAACCTTGGCGCATTATTAAAGGATGGACTTGTTTCAGTCACCAAAGCTGGTAAGATATTCTTTGAAGGATTTTACACAGGGTCTCCCGATAATGAAGAGGATTGAGCTATTCTTCCCTCTCATTTTTACTCGTCTTGAGTTTCTCTGCTAGTGCAGTCCAATCAAGCCGGATGGTCAGATAAACTACTAGGACTAACAAGGTGATACTAAATACCTCCATGGTGGCTGATAATGGTGTTACAGGTCCACCTACTCCAAGTAATCCAATGAGCCAATCTATACTGAATCGTCCTGCCCAAGCAACCCCTGCCAAAAAAGTGATTTCTCCAATCAAACATGGCCAGAAAAGTTTCCACCAGGAATATTTTCCAATACCTAAGGCTACAACTGCTGGATCTAGAGGTAAAGGTGTTGATGCTAGAATAAACACTACAATTGGAGTCGCTCTTGGATGTTCTTTAATGAATTTACTGAATCCTGATGTGTTTGACTCATCAACAATCCTTCTCCCAACATAACCAAGTGCATAGCTCGTCATATCTCCTAGAGTAGCACCGATGCCAGAAATGATACCAATCATCCACGGATCAAAAAGAAAGGGTCCTGTAACTCCCTCTCTTAGCCCTCCTAGTACAAATGGAACCCCTGCAAAGGGAACCTCAATAATAACACTTGCACTCCCTATTAGACATGCCATGAGCGTCCCGGGATATCCTAAAACAATGGCAACATCCGCCATCCACTCGAATAGTTGTGTAAGTGGACTTGTTATTGTTGGACTGATAAGCAGTAGAATCCAATAGACAAAGACAAGTATCATTGCGACTGCAAATATCCTATCAATTCGTCTCATTGAATTTCTGCGCTCCTTGTATCTGTTTTTGTTAGTAATTTATTCCAGTCTATCTTGACAAGAAAATAAATTGAAATGACAATCAGAAACAATGTTCCAATCTCAATACATCTTGAGAGAATAGAAGACGGATCTGTGTTTCCTATAAGTGATCCAACGAATCCCAATCCCAATCTTCCTGCCCACGCAACTCCAATCATGAACATTGATTTTCCTATTAGCTGTGCCATCGCCACCTTCCACCATGAGTATTTTGCGGCACCAAGTGGCAGAGTTAGTATGTCATCTGGGATTGGTGTAACTGCAAGAAACCATATGACAAGCGGCGTAGCTCTTGGATGTTTAGCAATATACTTGCTGAATGCATTTCTCTGTTCACTATCAATGAGTTGTCCTCCAGCATAGCCAATAAGATATCCGGTCATCTCTCCAAGCATTGCACCGATACCTGAAATTAGTCCAACGAGGAATGGGTCGAATAGAAACACGCCACTGATCTCATCTTGCAGACCACCAAGGATGAAAGTGACGCCCATATATGGAATTGGAAGTAAGACTGTAGCATTTGCAATAAAAGATATCATGAAGTCTCCTGGATAACCTAACAGAAGAGATATGTCAAGAAACCAGTTGTAAATGATCACTGTCGGGCTGATTAGATCAACAATTACTAATGATAAAAGAAAATAGATTACGAGACTAAATATTGACAGTATGAATAGTTTATCAGCTCTTTTCATCTCGTACATCTATTCTGATTCCAAGGAATCAAGAATATGAACATTCCCCAGAACTACTGCTGGTAACTTTAAGTGGAAAGCCGCTGACATTTTTACGGGTACAATTCGGATGCGGTTCAACTTACAATATGGAGCTGGCTCACTTCCCTTAGAGATCAATGGTAGACTAAATGTAGACGTAATTAAACCAAGAACAATTGTAGACATTCCGAATAGTAACATCATTATGAACTGCCTTGAAAGTCCAGAGAATTCTCAATCTCTTTCCAAACTCACTACAAACATCAAATCTGTAGCCATTGCAGTGACTGATCCGGATGATTCAAGAATATCGACTTATCTTCTAGATAGTCTACTTGAATTCTTGTCATCTCAAATTCCTGATTCTGACAATATATCAATTATCTACCCCAATTACTTCAATTATCCTGATAATTCATCTGAATGGATTAAGCTCCTAAATAAGGCCAACAAGCAAGGTTGTGTCGTCATCCCGCATGACCCTAATTCTTTTGAGCACTTACAATTTGTAGGTGTCACTCCCACCTATTCGACTCCTGTCCATGTAAACAAAGCATTTGTTCAAGCTGAACTTAGGATCGGCATAGGTACAATACGTTCCAACGTTTTTGTTGGAGCGACTGGTGGGAGGATGTCTGTTATTCCCGGATGTGCTGGGAATAAAAGTATTGAGCGAAATTTGAAACTTCAAGCAATTCATCCTATTGAGCCATACTCAATTGAGAGTGCATCTTGTTTGGATCTTGAAGAAGCATCAAGATTAGCTGGACTAGATTTCATATTGAATGCAGTTCCTGATTGTGAGGGTCATATTGCGCATATTGCCAGCGGGAATCCCTACACTTCATGGCAAAGTAGTATTAAAGCAGTACATGAAGTATCGAAGACTCAGATGCAATGCAGAGCTGATATCACCGTTGTTAGTGCTGGCGGATTAAATCATGATAAGACCCTTTATGATGCCCTCGATGTTCTTTATCCAGCATATGAGGCTACTGAGCAAGGTGGCGTAATTATTCTTGTAGCTGAATGTCCAGGTGGAGTAGGTCCCATTGGTTTCTTGAAGGGTGTTTCAGAATGTACTACGGAATCTGAAGTTGAAATTCTTTCACAGACTGGATACGAAATTGGAATGGAAAAGGCTCGATTCCTGTGGTGGATTCTCTCATCGAGAAAGGTCATTCTCTGTAGCAGACTTCGGGAATCGTTAGTCACGGAACGTCTTCACTGCCTAGCAGTGCGTGATCCACAAGAAGGCATTGACCTTGCGAGAAGGCAAATAGTAACTCAACCTAGAATCGCAATAATTCCACAGGGTATGATAACAGTACCAGTTTTGAAATCATGATTTTTTCTTCTTCCTTTCAAAAAGCGCATCCACTGCATCTATTGCGCCACGCGCTTCTTCTTTTGTGAAATCACTAAGATGTCCTGCTTTTGCGATTTGAATTGTAACTAATGCTTGGTCATCATATGGTTGCATTTCCCATGAAACATCGAAGCCTGGTTGTTCTCTCATGAATTGCTTTATCATCTCAAACCACGCTTCCTTTACATCATCAATTGTGATATAGATGAATTCAATGAGTGGCAGAGTAATATCGACTTTGAGTACTCTCCCATCAATAATTGAATAGTTTTCAATGTTCCACGGCATGGCTCTGTCTCAGTTTCCAGCTTGTCTGTCTAATAGATAAGTGTTCTTTGCTTAGGGTGAGAACTGGAACTCTCTTATTCTTCTTCTTCCTTATCCTTTTCCTTCGTTAACAGATCTTCTACGTCTTTCACGAATTCTTCTAAAGGATCGATTTCTTCTCTAAGACTTTTCTCAGACTCATCTTCTGCTTTAGACTCTTGCACCTCTGGGATTTCAGTTTCAATTTCTTCAGATTTTACTTCTTCCTCTTCATCAATTTGGTCTTCGATAATCTCAGATTCATCTTTCTGCTCAACTTCCTCCATAATCTCTGGCGGAACTGGAATCGTTATACCCTCTGAATCTCCATTGGCAAGTCCCATCCCTTGTCTCTGCAATATTGTTTGAGTACTTACGGGAACTATTAATCCTCTCTCTTGAAGATGCAGTAGAATATCGAGAACTTCTGCCTCTGATTTACCAAGCATTTCTGCGAGAGGTCTTAGCAGATTTTTTAGATAGAATTCGCCTCGTTCATCTTTGACTGCATCAATGTAATCCAGAATTCTGGCACTTTCTTTATTCATCTTCTGAGTCGCACCAAATCTATGAGGAAGATGCCATGAATAGTTGAATGCTGAGTTAAGAGTCGAAACAACCCACTCTGGGTCAAAACAATCAATGAGTCCAGACCATCCGTG
>JAEOUN010000111.1 GCA_016839245.1 Candidatus Thorarchaeota archaeon | reverse complement strand
TCAAGTCATACTTGCAGTGGTAGTAATAATCATTGCAATTCTCGGATTATTTTTTGTTTGTGGAAATAATCCCAAATACGAGAAGATTGTTTCTATCAGCCTAATCCTATTCATAATTCATATTGTGTCTTTATTCCTAGAGTACATAATATTCGCTATTGAGTAATACTGAAATCAAGAGGCATGTCAATTCGTCCTCTTGATTCACACTTTTTTAATACTCTGAGAAGATGGACAAAGAAAGTAGGTGTACCAGTCGAGATTTGAACTCGAGACTTCCTCCATCTAGGATTTATGTAGAATTCATATCTATGTTTAAAATTGCTTCATAATAATATCAGTGATAATATCAACAGCTTCATCAATCTGTGAGAATTCTATCACATAAAGACCTCTCCTCTTGAAATAATCTACAATCTCATTATGGATTTCAAGAATTCGATTGGAATGAGACATATAGGATGTTTCCTCAATATTCTCCTCAGAAACTGTACCATAGCGAACTTCACCAGATTCAGGATTCAAATATTCAATCTTATCCCTTGTTTTTCCTTTAAATAAGACCCTATCAATAAATGAGCGTTTATTGTCGAGACAAAATAAAATTGCATTTGACTTCTTGTATACATAATCGATTGCCTGTTCATCAAAATGCATACCCTCAAGTATCAAACTCTCACCGCGTTTCTCGAATATTTCAATTAAGTCGATTATAGTCGTGGATACCGCCTTCATTTGTTGATTCAAGTGTTCGGGCTTCATCAGGTATGTAGATGTGAAAAAACGAGGGTCTTCTGGAAAGATTGTATGTAATATACTACGAATTGTATCAGTACATACAATTGCAGGTATCTTGAAACGATGGCCAATTTCAAGAGATACTAACGATTTACCTTGGAAAGATCCCCCACCAATTAGAATAATCCTAGCCAATTTATAATTCCTCCATCCAATTAAGCATCTTCTCTTCATCTAGCTTCCCTTTTGTACGGATAGATCCACAGGCCATGAGAATAATCCGTCTACCAAAGTGAGAAACAATCCGGCCTGTGATTTCTCTTGATGTCTTTGTAAAGACAGGAATTGGTCTTGTGGGAAAGTCATTAACAACTTTGTATACATCTTTTGTCGATTCAACTGATTCAACTGAGCTAAAAAGAGGTGTTCCAATATGAATGAAGCTAATTCCTGAATAGAGAGCAAGTTTTACGAGAGCTTGCATTGACATCTGATTCCGTATTATTTCATATCCAACACGATGACCCCAATAAGAAATTCCAGATGTCTGTGATTTAAACACAGAATTAAGACCCACAATTAGGTATGCAATCAAGCCAATTCTTATTCCAGAGTTCCTGAGAGCTTGAATGAATTCAAATTGATTGCACCAAGGAGTAATATTTGGAATATAGTAACTTGTTTCAGAAAAACTTGAAAGTATACCTTGAATTTTTGTTGACTCTGTTAGCATGTGTTCTCTTTCGATGAAGTACGTTTCATCTTCTTTGAGAAATGTACCACCGTATCTTACAAATTGTGTAGCTAATTCACATTTGGAGTCTAAAGTCGTTTCATATGAGGGCTTAATTTGTATTCCGAAGAATGGTCCTCGCGACAAGTCAAAATTAGTAAGAATATTTGAAACATGTAACCTCGATATCATAGATTGATGAATGAATTCGGAAAACTCGATGTCTGTCAATTTTAATGAACCGAAATCCATAAGATTTGACCAGAGAGCAACAAGAACTTTTGTTATAGGAGGTACACCGCTAAAGAATGAGTCTTCGACTGATATCTCAAGCCAATCATTATCTTGACTTACCTCAACCCAGTCTTTTCCTTTGCAATTAAGGTGGACTATTTCTTCTTTCTTTTCAGTTAGGGTGAAAGTCAGACCTTTATTGAGCTCTTCTTGGATTAATTCAGCAAGACTTGTCGCTGTATTTCCTATAATTTTGTATTCAAACCTACTTCTTTTCCGCAATAAGAATCCCCCGAAATAATTCAATTTTCTTGTATGCACTCTCAATCCTTTTTACATCAATATCTCGTAGCATAGTAGGTCGATTGATACGTGTGAGCGGAGCTTCTGTAATTATTTGTTTAAAATTATCAAATAGTATTATCAATGTTTCAGGTCGAATCAGATGGTTTTTCAAACCATACCCAAGTAGTTTTTGTGTGTTGTAGATTTTATTTTCCCATTCAGGAAAAAGCACAAGCATCGCAATTGTACCAATGAAAACAAGTTCTCCATGGGTATAATCTGTTTTTAATCCAATCATTTGCTTCTCCAAAGAATATGATATTAGATGGTCAGCTGAAGCACCAATAGCATGATCATTACAAAGTCGCATCACTAGGCATTTCATAATCAGTCCAAGACTTATTTTTAAAAGGATCTCTGGAAACTTCGTTATGTTTTCAGTAGCTATCCCGGATATTGTATCATTAACCATCTTAATCAAGTAAGAGGGAGGATCTAGATTTCGACTGCAATAGTAGTCCATTATCGATGTATAGAGACCCAATACTTCACCAATGCCTGCAGCACTCCGATTCATTCCCACTTCATTCAGAAGTCCTATGTCCACTATGATGGTATCAGGATATACTGATGATAAAGAGGAGTCAAATAATCTGTTTTCTTTTGGACTGATTCTATTTGTACAAAATGCATCATTGGATAATGGCAGTGGGACTGTGACTAATTTTAATCCACAATTTGGTGGCATATTCGTCATCAGTTTTCGCGCAGCAATGTGCTCATTTGCTCCTCCAACACTGATAATATAGCCATTACAAAATTCAGAGATATCTTGGGAATATTGTTCAAAGATTTTTGAAACTAGGGGAGATAAAATCAATTTGAAATTATCATGATTTTGAATTATCAGAGAAATAAAATCCTGAAATAGATTGGTACCCATCATGAGTTCGGTAGTACCGTATTTGTCCTTGAAGGTCACTCGATGCCCCCTTCGAAATTCCAGAAGCACTTTGTGCATTCCTCGTAGCTTCTTGTCTGTGAGATGATGAGGCAATCGATTCTGAACCTCCCTTTCATAATTCTACACAAAAGGTGATGACTTCCCAGAGGCGTTATGGAGTTGATGAAGTAGCGGAAGATGGTTGGCAACTTCTTTTATCTTGTCGAACATATTTATCAGAAATCATCCATGGAAGCATTGGTTCACCTTTGACCCGTATACCTCCATATTCAATTGGCTCGGTGGAGTTATCACAAAGAACCAGTGTTGCTCTTCTAATCTCTTGAGCTCCTTTCTCTTCAAAATAGTCATAATACATTCTCATTGTATTCCCTGTATTTACTTCTCCACTTACCAACAGTACCTTCTCAAGCAATTTCTTTGGAAAATTTACTCTGAAAAGCATATCATCTGTTCTTCGTCCACCGTCCCATTCATAGATTCTGTCAATGACACAGAGTGGTTTATGTCCTAATTCTCCAGAGATGAGAGATCCCATTACAGCTCCACCACGACCAATTCCAAATATTAGAGAAGGAATGAATGAATCGCGGATTAATTCATCAACTATTTTACTTACAATCTTTGATGTAGTTTTCCATCCTATGCGTTTTGGTGGAGCCAGTGTTTTCCAGCCATAGTATATGGCAGTTAAAATTCCAATAATTGAACTGATAAGTCCTATATAGAAAGCAATCTCTTGGAGGAGCTGCAACCCACCACCTATTTAGTACAAATGTGAATCCTACTTTTTAGAATTTCTGTTTTCATTGAATACTTGAGGTATTTCTAGAAGAAGATTGAAAATGGCGGACCGGTCGTGATTCGAACACGGGACCTCCATACAGATTGATTAAGCTAAAACATAAAACAATTATTTTTGTAATATATCTTGAGGAGAACTTGCCAAGTGAAGAGTCGTATTTATCGTGAATATGGAAGTCTACTGACAGCCATTGGTCTGACATTATTCCTGACCTACATTATCATCGCTTCTTATTGGCTCAGAAACCCAATTACATTTTCAAGATTCTTTTATGCTAATGATCCTAGTACAATAGTCATTCGTAGTTTCCTTCCACTTGGGCTCGTCTTGACTTGTAGTGGGATGGTCATTCGGAGAAAGTACAGCGAAGGAAGTGTATTTCTGACAAGAGCTGATGAATCCATACACTCTGGTAGGCCATGGTACCAAGGACCTGAATCAGGATTGTACATGACCTCTTGTGGGCTTGTGGTCTCTACAAATGAAACATCAAATGCTACAGTTCATGTAGGGTACAAGATTGTTTCAGTGAAAAAAGCCACCCATGGGGATTGTGTTACCAAAGAGGGGAAAGATGTTTTGGATGGCTCTTCAAAACGCAGATCTTGGTAAAATGAAAGAAATGGTGGACCGGTCGAGATTTGAACTCGAGACCTCCTCCAATTTGGAAATGTGTGTAGAACTTCATCCACCTGTTTACTTCAGTTGCTCAGTTTGTTTACTGGTTATGAATTGCATTTGTTCCCCCATACATACCTCTACCAATTACACTCATTATTGATATAGTCCTCGTTATTCAATACAAGAAGAGCAATGGTCAATCATAATTTTCATTAATTAAGAAGATGTATGGATTGAGATTCAGACTTGAAACCTGCTATTGATTAGATATGAATGGCATTTTAATCCGATTTCCATTCAGATTAATCAATTATACCTTTAATTTTCTGCTAGTTGTGAGAAAGAAACTCACAATGGAGCAGATACTAGCCAAAGCTGATACGAGCAGCAGATACTGTGATTGAATAAGCCATGTGCTAATATGGACTAACAAGAATAGAAATATTGCCAGTATAATGGGTATGGCAAGTCCGTCTTTGATTCTTGAACGAAGAGTTGGTAAATGAGCACATTCTTCAGCGGGATTAGTATTTATGATGAGGTATTGAGTTATTTGAAAAAGACCAAAAACGAAGCTTTTACTCGGAAAAAAGAATCGTGTTATTCGTTGTAGACTTGATTCTAATATTGGCTTGAGTTTTAAGCAATCAGCAATAGCATCAAGTTCTCTATTCAATTGTCTGTATATTTTCCATCTAGAAAGCTTGTTTCCTTGTATAGCGATATGTTTCATATTCTCAATATGAAAACCTACTCGCTCTTCAGTGCTAGTTCGTATTTTTGAGATTATGATTTTTTCCAGGGATAGATCTCGAAAATATTTCAGAGTCTTTTGATATGATCTCACTAAATCAAGACTTTTCCCTTGTTTATCTTTAATAGAAGTGTAGAGAAAATCTACTAGCAACTCTAGTAGTCGTATTCTATCATTTCTCTCATAACCTAAATGAGTAATAGATAAAATATCTGTCCAAACTGGACCAATCTGCCGATTGGCAATCATTTCTAAATCAGATGGTCCTAGTTGTTTGATATGAAGCCCCGCGGATTTTGGCAGGTCATCACATTCACTATCCACTTCTGAATCTCTATCACCACAATGTATCAATAATCCATGTCGTATTCTTTTCCCCGACATTTCATTACGTAGTTTATTCATCGATTCAATTGCAGATGATTGGTGTGTCACTGTGTCATAGAATGGCTTGTCTTTTAACCATCTAACAAGAATGCCGCATGATGCATAGCTCATTAGTTCAGAAAAATTCAAAGATGGTTCGATTAGTACGTCAACATAAACTTCATTGAAATCCGAGTCACATTCTCTCACCCTCAGACCCAATCCCTTGGCAAGATATTTTGTGGCACTCACGAACTCCTCGTTTGAAATAGTATCGAGTTCATATCTTGGTCTGTATCTTGTTAGAAGTTTCTTCAATGCATTTCCGTGTTTAATTATTCTCTTAGATGGTCGTGATAGAGGAATAAAATCCAAAAGACGTTCTAGTTGATTAATGACAGTACAGATATAATTCACTTCGATTTCTTTGGTTCTATCAAATGATTCTGCCTTAAATTGTTCAAGACCAGGTATTCTTAAATTCTCAATTCTTTTTGCAGGTCCTATTGGATGTTTGTTATGGGTTTCTATATCAACTACATTATTTCCATCATGCTTAAGCTCACCAAGAATACTACGATATAGAAAATCAACACACATACAGAATTCCCTATTAGATTCGAGCAAGTGGTAACTTGGTGGTAGACGTTCAGGATGCACAATGAACTCGATTGCATTATGTTCAATCCCTTTGAGAATTCTCATAGCGACATTTCGGACGTCAGTATCATATGTTGTATTTGCACAAACAGTATTGAGATCATTATAAACAGCGTAAATGTGATGGGGAAAGTTACTTTCAGTGGTTGCATTATCAGTCTGGCAACCTTTCTTTTTGCCATCATTTGAGAATCTACTAAATTTTTCATCAAACTGGCGAGCATATTTACCTATATCTATAGCTATTCTCTTAAGAGATTCTCCTACTTTAATAATATCTGGATCTCTAGAATGATTATTTGTTTTTAGACTTCTACACAATAGCTTAAGTCTATGACAAAACTTGGAGCAGTTTAGAATTAGACCATATCCGGCATAGCTTGCACATTGTAACAAACTATCATAATCTCGTGCTGTGGCCAGAGTGGTTAATCTTTGAGCACCGGTTTTAGAATCCCAGTGATTCATTAGAATTCCATATGTCTTTGCGGCAATCAACTCCGTCTGATCTAGATCCTTAAGAACTAAAGGAAGAGCGGCATCTGTAAGATTATCGACCGGTATTGGCCCACTCAAATATTTCTCCAAATCATCAGGCGATTGAAGTAGGACTATCTTTGACCGACCATTCTTTTTAGTTAAACCCCAAAGTCGGTTATTATAAGCTTTTGTTGCCATTTGCTCTAAGGTGCGATAACTTTGTGATTCATTACCATGCTTCCACATAGCAACCATACCAAAGGGCATGGGTGTTTTTACAGCAGATAGTGGCTTCCCAGTCCAGTCGATTATAAAATTTGTGAATGCTTTCCATGCTCTTGTATATCCGATTTGCATTCCCATTTGTGAAAAAAGAATTGCACTAAGAGCAAGATCTCTCAATTCTCGCCTTACAGTATCAATTGTTCCTTCTAGGGGCATGGTTGGATCTCCAATTATTCAATAGAGAAATCAGAATACGCTCTTAATAGGTTCAGAACCACCTCTCCAGAGTGTTTGTATGTTCTGGCAAATGCTGAAAATAATCTCTCACCTTTAATCACGTCGACTTCTCGGATAGCAGGTTTCAAGAAACCTCTATCGAATAAATAATCTATTGAACGGCTAACTTGAGAATAGTCTAAAATTCCCTTAAACGACTCTAAAATTTCACTAAAACTCAGAGTTTCACGAAGATCAACACTCCATCGTTCATAACCAGTGATTGCAACAAGTGCACCTACCTGCAACGGGATTTCATCTATTGACCACTGTGGCCAAGATGAGGATTCAAACCAATCTACTAGAGGACTATCAGCATCATCACATTCCATATCGTTCAGTTCTTCTCCATTAAACAGGGGTTTATGAACAGGATATGTTCTAGGACTTTTCACTTTAATTTTCTCAGATGGTTTATAATGAGAGTTACGTGGTTGATCATCATCTTTTGATATTGTGCTAAGAGATTCATGTATTTTTTTCCAAAAATCACACTCTTTGGCCGCGTAAGCTGTATTAAGCTCAATTTCATTAATACTGCGATACTTCCATTTTAAATTATCAGAGGATGCTAATTCATAGAAAAACCTTCTCAGCAAATCCAGTGCAAAGTTAAATGAGAGGCAATAATAGCATCCCTTTGTTACTCCTTTTGAAGATGAATCATATCCTTTCATCGATTCACAGAAGTTTGTTTCAGTCCATATTTTTCTGTAGCCACATTGACTCCTTGTAAAATCATTATCTTTGATTACTATAGGATAAACCATTGGAATAACACGTACTATATTTCCAATTCTATTTAGCCTAATCTTGACAACTCCTTCAACGTAAACAGATGGTTTATCATTATCACATTTATAGATATCATAGAAGATTGGGTCATCCAGACCAATGTAATCGATGTTATTGATTTCATTGCAATATGTAGAATATAGCTTCCCCTTTTTTGAGAGAATTGCCATCATCTGATTGAAGTTTGAGCCAAATCCAATTTTAATATCAGCAATAATATGATCAATATTCAGCGGCTCTCCAATATTCATCAAATGGTCTAACAAACAGCTAATGTCACGTGTGAATTCACTGATGGACTTGGGAGCATCTTTATCAGGAAATATGTCAGGAATACTATCTCTTTCTCTATTATAGAAAAAGCATGCAGTACTGAGTTTAATAGAGTTATTGACATTTGCGATTATCTTTTTGATTTCTGCAACCGCATCATCAAGTGCATTTCCAGTCCACGAAACATCATCAAAGAGAATTACATTATCAACATCTTTCAAAATATCAGGATTTAATTCAAGAACTCGAAATGAAATAATTCTACTATATCTTAATTCTGAATCAGATAATGCAAGTAAGAGAGTGACTCCTTTTCGCTCTAGAGCTACAACTAGACGTTTCTCATCATTAAGGATATGGCTATGAACAAATTCCTTCAATCTTGATATAAGATTAGATTCTTCTTTAGTAGAATTTTTCAGAAATCTATTGATTTTTATTCTATCAATAAACCCCAATGTCATAAATAGATAATCTCCTAACCACTACTGCTTATATCAATGATAATTGATACCTTTTTTTGTACAAATCACTTGCATATAAAAAGATGCCTTACAGATTATGACTCAATTCAGAATTCAACAAATAGTTCTCCAGACGATAGATTATGCGTGATTTGAATTCGAAGCATCTACTGCTTCGAAAAAATCATAATGATGAGTTTTTACTTTTTTCTGTTAATAAATGAAATGGAGACCAATTCAAGATATAGTTGTTTCAGCAATTAATGCTCTATCGATTCAAACAATTGTCTTAGAAAAGTTAGAAAGTGGTGGACCGGTCGAGATTTGAACTCGAGACCTCCTCCATTTTGGGATTGATGCAGATTGCACCAAAAGTGCCAAGGAGGCATTCTACCAGGCTAAACTACCGGCCCATATGCACATGAAGTGCTGTCCGTTTTGCTGAATGGAACGGTTAAAAGAATTGTGGAACGTATGGGGGAATTATTCTACAATGAACATTTCTTTTCAAATCTTGATAAAATGAATTAACTATCTTGATATTTTATTAGGAAGCGTGATTTTAGTTTAATATCGTGGTGTTAATGGGATGAGAAAACGAGTTAAAGGATTCATAGTGGTCTTGATTTTTTTTTAGGATTGCAGTCTATGATATCTCACTCAAATTACTCGTATAATCTAGTCAAGATTAATTCTATGAGATTAGGGTCAGAACCATTTATTGAGATTCAAAGTTTAGGAGATTTGATATCTCAAGGTTGGGCGGGAAATGGAAGTAGGAATAATCCATATGTTATTAGTGGATTGAATATCATATCTAACGAAACAATAATTGCAATATCGAATATACAAGTGTTTGTACTTGTTTCAAATTGCAGCTTTACAACAAGTAAGACAGACACGATATTCGACGACTCAATAGGCATTATTATTAGCAATTGCTCAAATCTGATTATCAAAAATTGTATTTTTCAAAACTTTCTACAGTGCATTGCAATTCATGATTCAACTAATTGCAACGTAACTGATTCTATGTTATTTACAAAATCAGGCAGTGCTGTTTTCATAAACAAATCAAGCAGTTGCACTATTTCCAAGAATGTTTGCGATGTATATGATGGGAGAGGTATAGAAATCCTGGATTCATTAGAATGTCTTGTGTTAAAGAATACGATTACTAATGATGGATTAGTTTCCACATTTTGGAATGTTGGCTTGTCACTCCACGAGTCAGAAGCCTGTGTTGTTCGGAGTAATACACTAATTGGGCCAGGAGTCGGAATTCAAGGATCCAATCTCTTGAAATGGATGCATAATTTCAGCTCCAATATTGTGAATAATAAGCCTCTAGGATTTTTTTTACTAGATTCTAAAAAGGAAATTTCGGCTTCAAAATATGGGCAAATCTTTCTTGTAAATTGTACGAAAATGGTGGTTCAAAGTGGAACAGTAAATTCCACGAGTGTAGGAATATCTTTTGCTTTCAGTCAGTCTTGCCTAATAGAAAATGTAAATATTACAAAAGCCAAGAAAGATGCAATATTTATACAATCATCTAAAAACATTACATTGTACTCAAGTAACTTGGCTGATTGTCATTATGGTATAAGAATTGAAGGATCAACGAATTGTAAGATAGTAGAATCTAATATTGTTTCTTCATCTTATGCTGTTTCAGTTGATGACTGCTCAAAAATATCAATTATGGATGTCAATTCAGATTCTTGTTTTGATGGTATCAGTGTAATCAGATCATCCGAATGTATTATCGATAATTGTATGGTTACTCTGAACTATGTTGGAATCTATTTGGATAGAAGTACAAACTGTGTAATTTCAAATAACTCAATATCTGAGAGTACTTATTGCGGAATCCAACTCAGTCGTTCAAATTCATGTAATGTTCTTTACAATATGATCAGATATTCCGATTGGCGAAGTGGAATCCTATTAGATGATGAGTGCACACTGAATTATATTATATCCAATACTTTGTTCAGAAATGAACATGGCAATGCAGAAGATTATGGTTACGAAAACATTTGGAATGGGAACACTTGGGGAGATTATATTGGAATAGGAGTATATCTGATACCCGGTTCCGCAAATAGTATTGACTTCGCTCCAATAATGTTCAGTGACACGCTGAACTTACTAGTCACATCAATAACCATAATTTTCCTATCTACTGCATTAGCGCTATATGCACTAAGAAAACGGAGAGAGACTATTTCAGTATATTTTGTCACAGCTCCTTCACTTATCATTCAGTATCTTGTGCCACCAATAAAGGGTTTAGAGAATACACTTCCAGTTACTACAATTAGTACACTATACTTCGATGTATTATTAATGGGAATTGCATCGTGGAGTATTGTATTATCAGAGAAAGTGACCGTAGAGAAGAATATTGTTGTAGATGGTGCTTTTTGTCTTTCAGCAATCATGGTATTCATCCTACTCACGATGCACTTGCTCAATATTTACTACATTGGATTGATAGCGCCAGTTGTATCATTATTCATGTTGGGATTCATTCATTCCAAAAGTGATACCACATTTGCCGACACAATATTAAAGTTTCACAAGTCAATTCATGAAAAGGTCGAGTTTAGCTATTTCTCTGTTATAACGAATTCTTTTGAAATAGACAGAGAAAGATACCCTGTTTTTTTCTATATAACTGCTTACTTTTCTTTTCTTTTGATTCCAATTCTTGGGATATTTATTGGATTATTTGGATATACGCTTAGCCAAGGAGGTGTATTAGCACTTCTGATTTTAGGCGTTGGATTGATCCGTGACATCATTAATTATCAAAGAAAAAATGATGAAGATGATTTAGAGTTACCAATCGATGAAGAGGTTTTTCTTAGAGATTTAAAACATGGCGGCATACTTTCGAATGCAGTTCTTCTACCCGGTATTCTCATCGCATTTGCTAGCATCAACGCAATTGTTGTGACTCTTACTGCTCCTTGGGCACCACCAGTTCCAGCAGTTCTATTAATAATGTGGTTGGTAAATATTATAATTAGCTTGTTTCTTTCTTTTCATCAAATACACCAATCCAAAAATGTAACAGAGTATGATACTTACAAGCATCGTGGCCCGCCAATTATCTTTATTTCATTCCTATTTGTGAATCTTTTAACACTATTTGCTCTTGAAATCAGGAAATTTCCGACTATTCTAGGCAGGATTTTTGGGCTACAAGTAGAAATTATCATTATATGGATAGTTCTTTGTATTTATACATTGGTTAGATCTGTTAGACAAACCGAAACGTCTGATATTCGTTTCATTGTGAGAACCTGGGTAGTTCTGTGTTTCAACATGGCTTTTGGATATTGGACTCTAATTTTCTTCGGGTTGTTAGAAGGCATAATTGGTTTAGCACTATTCCAATTTGCGGTTCTTTTTATGTTAGTTGCCATAAAACAAAACTACCCAATAAACACACTTCTGTATCTCACAGCAATTATCCTTGTTTCAATAGCATTGCTTAATACTAGTTTGGTTCAAATCGGATATGAAATTTTCATTTTGTTTCTTTTTTTCAGTTGGATTCTAATTATATACTCTCAAAGTTGGAGAAGAATTAGACCAATCGTTACAAGTCATAAACCAACAATGGATGCTTTGAGAATTCTTATTCAAAAGTCCATTTCGCTGACTAACTTGGCTATATTGATGAATATATCAGAAGAAGAAACCTTTAGGATTTTGAAATCTTTGAAATCAATAGGCATAATTGATGTTCGTGGAAGAGAATATAATATTCAATACCAAATCAGTTCTTCATACTATCGTAAACGAATTAGAGATGCCTTAAAGTAGGTTATTAGTTAAGAAAATCCAACAAAATCTCTATGACTTCTAATGAATCTTCTACTAGGCAAACAGTTAGAATGGAATGAGTTAAAGAATAATGGAGTGTAAGGAGGGCGTTATTGAGATTTAGTTTCCCATCACTCGTAACATGCTGATGATGGCCTTCTGATCGAATCTCACATCTTAGACAATCTGAATTCGTTTCGCGATATAGTGGACAATGAGAATAACTCCAATGATGAGTGTTGAAGCATTTGCGTACATCCATCCGTCTGGTCTGAGAATTGAGGGTAGGATGTGTACTTGTAGTAAGAACAGGTTCCACCAGACGTTGTTGAGTGTTTGATTTGCTGTACATACCCAATAGTGAATAGAGAGACCATAGGTGATATTTCCTACCATTAAGATAGGGTGGGTCAATATGTACCCAGAGAAACTGAATTGGCTTATATTAACGAATTTCAAAGGATTATGGATTGCCCCAATGGTCGTATAGTTTGAAGGGAATTCTCCAGTAGAAGAGGCTTCGTGGACAGTAATTTCATCAAGAGTCACATTGATAGGAACCGAACTTGCAAAATTCATAGTTATATTGAACCAGACAGACGTGGAGGTAGACTCGTAGAGAAGCGTAAAGGCGCTTAGTTCGACAACTCCCGAAACATATGGGATATCTGCATCCTGAAATGTCATCATTCTTGAACCAGCACTAGAATTCATAGCCTGTGCAAGAGATACTGTCCAACTTGTCATTAGTAAATTCGTTACTAAAAGTATTGCAAATAAGCTGTAGAGTAGTTTCCGTAATATCGCTCGGTTTACTGACCTCACTGTTACAAGCCTCCCAAGTATGAGTTGCAAGGTTTACTTATACACTTTTACACTCTGGTTTGCAGGGAGTAACTGACCACTCTGTCGATCTTTGTGCAGGTGTTATTAATCACCAGATTGGAATACAACGACCTCAGAAATTATGATGGGTCTATAGAAATATGAATTTATGATTTGGATTTTCTCAGATAGTACCAGAGAAGTACATCCGTGCTTATCCCCGATTCTCGATAATTCTGCGCTTCGATCTTTTTCTTTTGAACCATCTCCATGTCAACAAATAATGCATCTGGTTCATCGTTCCGGTAGAAACTGTGCAGTACCTCCTCGTCTCCATGAATACCAAGAAATTCAAAATCTCCAACAAGTTTTCCCATAACATCTTCATTGCAGTAGGAACAGTCTATAGACATGAAATCCACAAAGAGTAGACCTTCTGGTCTAAGTACTCTCTTCATCTCATCAATAGCAGTTTTTACATCCTTCTTGTTCAAGTGATTCAAGCTATTCTGAGTATAGACAAAGCTGAAGGTCTCATCGTTGAAGGGAATCTTTCTCATATCCGCCAGACGGATGTCTATCTCAAGATTCATCTTCGATGCAAATTCGTTAGTCCGTTTGATGGCATCCTCAGAAATATCGATACCATGACATTGGTACCCCCATTCAGCAAAGAGCCCGAGAGGTGGTCTACTTCCGCCAGCTCCACAATCGAGAATTACTTTTTCCAGACTACTCCCCTCTGTCATGAGAAGAAATTCATATACAATGGGTCGGTACACTACTCTTGACAAAGATAATCCCTCAAATTTGCGATAATTGAGCGTGCAATATATGAATTCTGAAAAGAGTAAATTGAGTATACTTATCTAGCTAGTTCTTTTTTGAGGTAGGTATTTGATAAGTCAAGAACATCACAAGAGGCTAAAATCATGAAACACAAGCTCCTCTGGGATATTCCTCCATCCTATGAAACTGAAAGATTGGTCATTAGGAAGTACGAAAAGGGAGACGGAAAGGCGTTCTTTGACCTTTTTGAGAGAAACAATAATCGCGAAGAACTGAAGGAACATGTGGAAGAAGTAAAAACAGTCAAAACAGAAGAGCAGGCCGAGATTCAGATTAGAGAGCATGAAGCAGAGTGGATAGCAAGAAGAAGGCTTGTTTTGGGAGTCTGGTTGAAGGAAACTAGTGAGTGCATAGGTGAAATATGGATCGAACCCAAAAAATGGGATGTGCCTTTGTTTGAACTAGGTTATTTCATCGATTCAGGTTACCAGAGGAAAGGCTTTGCATTCGAGGCGAGTCATCGTTCACTCAAGTTCCTCTTTGAAGATCTTAAAGCTCACAAGGTCAGTATTGTGACACACGATACAAATGAGAGGAGCTGGAAACTCGCGGAACGCCTCGGATTTAAACGAGAAGGACATTTTCGAGAGGACCAAATCCAGAATGGAAATCGATTTGGAACACTCTATTATGGGATGTTGAGAGAAGAATCAACTTTATTCAAGACTACTTCTGTATAGAATCCAGAATAACTGAAAAACATCCTTGATAGTAGGAAGTATCGCATTATTCCTGTGTTTTGCCACAGCAATAACATATAGGAGTGAGAATTGATGAAAGTACTATTGCCATTAGAATATTTTGAGGATTTGATAGCATACTCCTTATGTAATCTACACTATTGCCGCTGGAAGCTTCAGATATAGCAGCTGAACCAAATACAATCACTAAGTAGATGAAAAAAACACAGATAATCCATATCAATGCAAAATATTGTCCACGCATTTCAACAACTTTCACTTTGTAATGGAACGATAATCACTGAACTTGATATGTTGTATGTTAATGTACATCAAGTTCCTATAATATACATCTAATATTTTAAATAACATCCTTTCCGTAAAAAGATTTGTAATCTAGTCATTCCATACACTCCCTACTTCTGCACGTTCTAGTACAAAAGGGATTAGTGAATTCACCATGGAGAAAAACCAGTTCGTATTGAGTACACCTCTACAAACAATCAGTCTTAATCATGTCACTGAGGGACACCTAGTGCTTGATATAGGCGGCGGAGGTGAAGGATTAGTGTCCAGGATTGCAGGTGATAGAGTCTGTGCTGTTGATTATCGAATGAGTGAGATTCGTGAGGCACAGATTCACAATCCACCGGCAAATTGGCTTGTTGCAGATGGACGGGTCTTGCCCTTCAAGGCCCTTTCATTTAATTTGTGCACACTCTGGTTTTCTCTTGGTTACATGCCCACACTGACAATTAAGAAGCAAATTCTTCAGGAAGCATTCCGTTGCCTGAAACAGACTGGTATGATTTCAATTCTTGCAAGTAGAATAGATAGCAAAGATGAGCGATTCACGTTTCATGCACTCTTTATACTTCCAGACGGCACAGTTTCGAAGGTAGGGTACGGTGTGAAAGGAAATCAAAATCAGACTGTCGCAAGTGTCCGCTCCATACTTGAAGAAATTGGATTTGATGATATTCAAACAGAAGACCATGATTGGTGGTTTAAAATAATAGCAATGAAGAAATAAGTCAAGTGACTCGGAGCAAAACCTTAAAGTGCGAACCGATGCACGAGCGAACAACTTAATGCCTGGTGAAAAACGATGAGCCTAGCAGTTTGGTGGAAACGCGGAAGCAAACCCGGTCTCATATTGATATTCCTTGGAATTGCAGGACTTGTGCAAATCCCTATTCTCTGGCATGCACAACAATATGTCAGCGTTCTTAGTGTAGAACTGCAGCTAATGGTTTCAATTGGAGCTATGGCGGTTCTTGGAGGATCATATGTTCTCATTGCTGAGGCTATGTATCGTTGGGCTCATATCCTTTCAAAGAGGAGATTACGAAAACGTCAACGCGCTCAGGCCAATTGGATCAGCAAGCTCTCAAACTTCGCAAGATCATGGAGTGATATGCCCGCCTTCACAGGTGTTGCGTTGTTGACTTGTGTCTTCTTCCTCTTTTACTTCATCCCCTTTGGCATATCAGATGCAACCAGTCTACCTTCCATTTTTGCCACTCTGGCATTTCTTGATCCACTCTATGTCTATGCCTTGGGCGTAAACTCAGCAGCAATTTCTACAGCGATAGTTGCTAGCTACATGAACTACAAAATCAAATAGGAAAGACTCCACTCACCAGAATAGAAGATACATCTCAATTTTTAATAGATTAAAATAGGTAAATGGATTAACTATTGTGAGGAGATAATGATGACTCAGTTGACAGTTGGAAGTGAAGCTCCAGATTTCACCCTACTAGAAGCACCAGGAAAAAGCATTACATTAAGTGAAGAGCTTGAGAGAGGTCCTGTGGTTCTTGTATTTTATCCAGCAGATTTTAGTTCTGTATGCCAGAAGGAACTCTGTAGATTTAGAGATGTCCTCGCGGACTATAACGCCCTTGGAGCAAATGTCTTGGGAATCTCAGTGGATGGCATTTTCAGTCATGCGGCATTCAAGGAAAAGAATGGAATCGATTTTCCGCTCCTATCAGATTGGGAGAAGACCACAATCAAAGATTATGGGATTGTACATGAAAATCTTGCAGGCATGACTAATGTGGCAAAGAGATCTGTCTTTGTAATCGATACTGATAGAACGATTGTCTACTTCTGGGTGAGTGATGATCCGGGAAAGCTTCCACCCTTTAATGAGGTCGAGATGGCAGTGAAAAAACTCGCCTAGAGGGTGTTGCCACTATCTTTATATCGCAAAATCAGTGGAAAACAAAATACGGGACTGCCGAGGTAGATTAGCCCGGGAGATCGCGCGGCTGAAGACCGCGTCGTCGAGTGTTCAAACGAATTGGGATTTATCCCACTCGGAACAAATCACTCCCTCGGCACCATTTCTTCTTAGTTATACATCCAATGCTATTCCTTTTTGGTGGAAATCGTTGTTGCTGTAATTTTAAGCACAACTCCAGCAGATGTTGGGTCGGGGCAACGTACGAATTCTGTTGTCACACCATCCTTGTCAATCATCTTCTCATAAGGTGTGCCTTCAT